>JAZNBA010000053.1:0-14471 GCA_045586785.1 Eubacteriales bacterium
CCGACGATATTTCGACAGCAAACATTCTTCGTCAGTGCTTACAGCTCATAGCGGAATTTCCGCTACTCGCAGTTTACGGATATCAGTCCTTCCAACATTACCATAACGGTCAGAGCTTGTTCATTCACTATCCCAAAAAAGAATTGAATACGGCAGAAAACCTGCTTTACATACTCCGCGAGGACGGTCAGTATACGCCCCTTGAAGCAGAACTGCTTGACCTTGCGCTCGTTCTTCACGCCGAGCACGGAGGCGGTAACAATTCAACCTTTACAACGCACGTGGTAACGTCGTCGGGAACAGATACCTATTCTGCGATTTCCGCCGCGCTTGGATCACTGAAGGGTCCTCGACACGGCGGCGCAAACATAAAGGTGATGCAGATGTTCGATGATATGAAAGCGAACATTGATACAAAAGACAATGATGCGGTGAAGGATTATCTCGTCAGACTTCTCGACAAGCAAGCATTTGACAAAGCAGGACTCATATATGGTATGGGACATGCCGTTTACTCACTCTCCGATCCAAGAGCGGACATTCTGCGACACTATGCCGAGCAACTTTCGATAGAGAAAGGACTTCACGAAGAATTTGAGCTCTACCAAACGGTTGAAAAGATGGCTCCCGAAATCATTGCCGAGAAGCGCAAGATGTATAAGGGTGTTAGCGCAAACGTAGACTTCTATTCGGGTATGGTCTATAAAATGCTCGGACTGCCTTATGAGCTTTTCACACCCATCTTCGCCATTGCACGAATCGCAGGATGGAGCGCGCACCGTATGGAAGAAATACAGAACGCGGGTAAGATCATACGTCCTGCTTACATAAACGTAAAAGAAGAAACAGAATATGTATCCTTGAAGGATAGATAAGAACAGCCCTCGTTCTGCTTGGAGCGAGGGCTGTTTATTACAAGCGTCATACAAGCGATGCAGAGGATATTTAATCGAACGGTAGTGGTCGGTTTTGTTGGGATTCTCTAAATCTCGCACATATTTTGGGGCATTCCTAAAATCGCAGTTCGATTGCAAAAAAAAAGAAACGGCGAGAAAAGCCGTTTCCTGTATAGGTTATTGAAAACAAATAACACCCCAATCGAACTGTAGTGGTTTAGATTTGGGGTGTTATTCATCTTGGAGGCGCCACCCGGAATCGGACCGGGGATAGAGGTGTTGCAGACCTTTGCCTTACCGCTTGGCCATGGCGCCGTATTTGGAACAGAAGTATTATATCATAACCCATTCGGTTTGTCAATGCTTTTTGGGAAATTCTTTTTATTAAATTTTCGACAGTTTTTTTCTAAACATATACCCGTTCCTCTATATGCCGCAGGCATATATCATCCACCGAAGGTGGATATCATATCGAAGATATATCACCCGTTCCGTAAGGAACGGATATCATTGTTTTTACGGGGCTCTGAACCCACGTTTGCGCGAACACCTTCATAAATTTAAAATTCAGCTTAGCGCAAACACTGGCAAATTGCAAGCAATTTGCGGGGTTCGTCGCCGTGCAGTTCACGCCAAAAAGAAAACCCGAAGCCATTGCTTCGGGTTTCTTTTTGGAGCGGATTACGGGGCTCGAACCCGCCACCTCCACCTTGGCAAGGTGGCGCTCTACCAAATGAGCTAAATCCGCATATGAATGGTGCCTCCGGTCGGAATCGAACCAACGACACGGGGATTTTCAGTCCCCTGCTCTACCAACTGAGCTACAGAGGCGTAACAGCAAGGGTGCTGTAATGGCGACCCGGATGGGGCTCGAACCCACGACCTCTAGCGTGACAGGCTAGCGCTCTAACCAACTGAGCTACCGGGCCGGATGGTGGGAACAGCAGGGCTCGAACCTACGACCCTCTGCTTGTAAGGCAGATGCTCTCCCAGCTGAGCTATGCTCCCAAACCATGTCGCTCTCTCGGCGACGGTCACTATTATATCACAACGTTTTTCGTTTGTCAACACTTTTTTGAAAATTTTTTTAAATTTTTTTAAAAAATTTTTATCCGCCCCAAAACGCATTTTTGAGGCGGATTTCTGCCATTTTGTGCCCTTTATCCCTATTATTTGCGCCATTTTTGATGCTTTTCTATTGCTTCTGCGATCACGTAATACACGGGAACGGTCAAAAACATTATCCATTCGGGATGCCAACGCCCAAAGCACATACCCGCGACCATATAAAGTCCCGCCACAAAAACAGGATACGCAAAGTTGGAGGGACGTCGGCGGCGTATCGCCGAGATCAAAGACGGAACCACCGGCACCAGGAAATACAATATCCATCCCCACGCCCAACCATTTGGTGTGGTAAAGCCCAGTATCAGGTACGCTATCGTGCACAATATCGGTGTCGCGGCAGACAGCCAGCCGAAATAATTCGGTCTGCCATCATCGTCATCATCGTCGTCGTCATCGTCATCATCGTCATCATCGTCATCCCCATCTTTTATAATAACACCGCGCCCGTCAATATGAACTTCATCTCCGTCCTTATCTACTATATGTATGCCTCGAAGCCCGATGTGTACCTTATCGCCACCATCCTCGATGTTTATTCCAATGTCACCGTAGCAGCCGTCGGTGTCGTTATTCGACTTATCGGAAGACTCCGCCTCTTGCGTCGATTCCTGCTTTTCTTCCTGCGTCGCATCCTGCGTTTCTTCTTGCGTCGCGTCCGATTCCGACGCCTGAGACACCCGGGGCTCACCCTCACCGTTTATCAACTCGTCAATGAGAACGCCGTACAGCGCGGCAAGCGCGATCAGATTATCGGTGTCGGGGGATGCCTCGGCACGCTCCCACTTGGACACCGCCTGACGGCTGACACCCAGCTTCTCTGCCAACTCCTCCTGCGAATACCCATACGCGCGGCGGTAAGCAAGCAATCTGTTAGCTATTTTTACGTTCATGTGTAAATGTCCTTTCTGCATATCATCGTGGTTCTGACATAATTATACCGAAAATTTCACCGTTTACAATACATTTCGGGCGTCATCATGCACCAAAGCTCCGCAACTTTTGGTTGCGGAGCCCCATTTTGAAGCAAATTTGCTGTGTTTTGACGTTTATTGCGGCTTTTTTGCCACGATATACCATCTATCCGCATCATCGCGGGGCGGCGAAAATGTGAAGTCTCCGAAGCGGTCCACATACTCAAGCCCTGCCGCGCTCAGCGCCTCGCGCAGGTCGTCCATAGTGTATAGACGCTCGCACTGCTGCTCGTCAAAGCGATAATAGCTGCCGTCCTCGTCCCGCTCAAACACGCTGAGCAAAAAATCGCAAACGCCGCGCTCGGCGTCATAGTCATTTTGCCAGCCGCAGTATATTCCCCTTTGCTCGTCCTCCAGCACATATGCGTTGTTCGCGAAAATGTGCTCAAATCGATAGGGCGTGCTGATGTCAAACACAAAAACTCCGCCGGGATCAAGGTAGTTATGAACCGCGCTAAAGCAGGCAGCGACGTCCCCGTCCTCCGTCAGATAATTTATGCTGTCAAGACAACAGACCACGGCGCCCACGCTGCCGTAAAGCTCAAAAGACCTCATATCCTGCATCAGATATAAGGGGTTTGAGGCGTCCACTCTGCGGGACATGGCCTCGCACAGCATTTCGGCGCTGCCGTCAATGCCTATCATATCGTAGCCACGCAACGCCAGCTCATATGTCATTCTGCCCGTGCCGCAAGCGAGATCGGCAACTATTTCGGGCTTTTTATCGGCGTAACGCGCGAAAATTTTTTCAATAAAGTCCGCCCAGGCGGCGTAGTCCAGCTCCGCGTTCAGGATATCATACACCTCGGCGAGCTGTCCGTAAGCTCCGCTGTCAGACATCAGCGGCGACGATCAAGACGGTCAAGCACACTGATATAGCCGTCGCTTCCGTATTTGAGGCAACGATTTACGCGGCTGATAGTAGCGGTGGAAAGACCTGTCTGCTCCGCGATCTCGGAATATATGTAGTTCTCACGCAGCATTTTGGCGGCATGCATACGTCTGGACATTTCCTGAAGCTCGGAGACCGTGCAAAGGTCCTCAAAAAAGCTGTAGCACTCATCAAGGCTCTCAAGTGTCATAATTCCTCGGAATAAATAGTCCAGTTTTTCGTCTTTGATCTTGCTCTTCATATAAAAATCACCTTTCAGCGAAAATGATGTTATTTATATTTTAATACATTTTCGCGCTAAAGTAAAGAGGTTTTTCGAAAATTGTCACATATTTTATTTTTTGCCGTGTAAAAAACAGTATTATTTGTACAATAAAGCAAAATGTAGACGGTAAAGGAGGTTCTCCTAAAAAAGTTAAACCCCCCACAGATTTGGGCCTGTCGGGGTTCGCTACTAAATATATTGAAATTGTTTTGCAATCGGTTTATCTTTTCTTGAAAAACAATGTGAATTGGACAACCGCATTTGTTGTGCAAAGACTAAGGCAAGCGCAAGAAATCCCCAGTTGAATATAATTAACATACATCCCTATACTCATAATCCAGCAAAACGAGACTATCGTAAAACAAATTGCAGCAACCAAATGCTGTCGTTTCTTTTTAGCAATTAAATCCTCTGTTACCTTTGTTGCGGTCTGAACGGCAGGAATATCTTTGTCGCTTTCGTAGTCATCATTTAACAGATAATCTGTTGTAACATTGAACAGTTTACTCATATGCAATACATTTTGCGCATCGGGAAGTGCTGTTCCGTTTTCCCAACGGCTAACTGCTTGCCGTGATACATCCAACTTTTCTGCAAAATCTTCCTGAGACCAACCATGTGCTTTTCTAAGCTCAATTATTTTATCGGGTAATTTCATAGTAGAATCCTCCTTTGATTACGGCGTTTCAATTGTAGCATAAAATACTTTCAAACACTACCGCATCAACTTTACAATTCCGCAACATAACTTTACATACCGTTAAATTTATATTTACTGTGCTGTTTTTCACAGGTTTAGCATTTTTTGTATTACAAACACGTCAGGCAAAATCCACACCCCTTAATCTTTTGCATATAAGTGGTCATGTTGCCAACGAATCGGGTTTTCATAGATATACTTTACGTGTTCTTCATAATCCTCGCGATTTCTGATTACGTGATCAACAAAGAGTTTTTGCCAGATAGAACATCCAATGCGTTTTGTGATGTATCCTTTTAACTGTTGAACCACTCTCGACATTGTAGGGGCGACCATCGGTCGTCCGTATTCGTCGGTACGAATGAACAATAGCAGATGAATATGATCGGGCATAATCACGTAGCAATCAATATCTATCGCAGAATATATTGAAGAAATATTGTTTATAGCTTCATCAACAATAGTTCCATACGATGATAAAGCAACATCTTGCGGACGACCAATGGTCGCCCCTACGTTTGCCCAAAAATAATTGCGCCGTTCCGATGTACATATCGTCAGGAAGTATCCTCCCGAAGAGCTGTAATCATAATTCTTGAGCCGTATATCTTTTCTTTTCGGCAATTCTTTTTCCATTTATTTCATCACCCATCTCATTATAACACAAATCGGCAGAGAAAACAACATCTCTGCCGAATTTGGTATGGTGTGTTCGTAGGGGCGTGCATTGCACGTCCGCGGACGACAGATGGTCGCCCCTACCACATGTTGGGCAAGTTTCCTTATGAAAAGCAATTCGTCGGACTTTATCATCAATCCAACTCTATCATCGTAAACAGCTTACAAATATCCCCCGCCCCCATAATGACCAGGGTATCGCCTTCACGGACGTTTTCTTTGAGGTATTCCGCAATATTCTGCATATCGCCCAGATATTCGGCGCGCATTCCGATAGCGCGGGCAAGGCTGGTAGCGCTGACGCCGTAATCGTTTCCCACTCGCGCGGCGTAAATATCGGCGACGATGACTCTGTCCGCGTTCTCAAATGCGGTAGCGAACTCGTCAAACAGCGCGGCGGTGCGGTTATAGGTATGGGACTGGAACACGCATATAAGCTCGCCGCGGTCCTCGTCCTCCGCTGTCATGGAGGCAAGCGCCTCAAGCGACGCTCTTATTTCGGTGGGATGGTGGGCGTAATCGTCGTAAACGCGGGCGCCGTTAAGTCTGCCCTTGTACTCCATACGACGCGCCGCCCCCGTGAAATAACCAAGACCGCGGCAAATGTCCTCGGTGGGCACTCCGCAAAGGTCGGAAACGGCAAGACACGCCAACGCGTTTGAAATACTGTGCAGTCCCGGAATACTCAAATGTACCCGACACATAAACTCACCGTGTTTAAGCACGTCAAACGAATATTTTCCGCCCTCTGCCACTATATTTGTGGCGCGGTAATCTGCGTTGGGGCTGTGCAGGCTGAAGGTAACGGCAGGTACGCCTGCGCGCTCGATAACCTCACGAACGTTTTCGTCGTCCGCATTTGCCACCACGCACTGACATCCGTCGCGGCGCGCGAAAGCTACAAACGAATCCTTTATGTGATCAATGCCCGAAAAATAGTCCAGATGATCGGGCTCTATGTTGAGCAGGACGGCAATTGTGGGGTAAAAATTCAAAAAAGAATCTCTGTACTCACACGCCTCAAATATCATGCTGTCACGACTGCCCACGCGCCACGCTCCGCCCATTTTGGCAAGCTCGGCACCCGACAGCACAGTGGGGTCAAGTCCCGCATCGATGAAGACCGACGCGCACATAGACGTGCAGGTGCTCTTACCGTGCATACCCGAAATGCCGATGCGGCGGCGATATATCGTCATAAGATAACCCATATAGTCGGCGCGGGAAATGCAGGGCAATCCCCTCTCGCGCGCCGCGGCATATTCGGGATTGTCATCGGGGATGGCGACGGTATACACGATAACGTCGCAGCCCTCTATATTCTCCGCCTTGTGCTCGTAGGTGATGCGTATTCCCTCACCCTCAAGCCGTTCGCACAGCGCACTGCGGGTGCGGTCCGAGCCCGCGACAAAATACCCCGCATCGTGAGTCAGGTGCGCGAGCGACGACATATTTATACCGCCGATGCCAATGAAGAACACGCCTCGGCAGTTCTCCATTATTTGTCTGACGCCCTCGGCGCCGTAGTGTGTATTTTCGGTCAACATATAAAAGTACCTTTCAATATAGTCAAATATTCATTATATGCAAAAAATAGTATATTATTCACACAAAAATTTCACATTGTTTGAATAACCGTCACAAATATGGTATATACTATGAATATAAACTGGTTAAATGTTCCGACAGCACCGTCTTATCAAAACAAAATTAACATTTCTACTCAAAAATATCAGGAGGAAAAAAATGCAGATCACAGACATCAAAGTAAGAAAGCTGTTTGACGATGGCCCAATGAAGGCAATCGTATCGGTTACTTTTGACGGGCAGCTGGCGGTTCATGACATTAAAGTAATCAACGCACGCGATAAATTCTTTATCGTAATGCCCAGCCGTAAAAATCCCGACGAAACCTACCGTGACATCGTACATCCCATCAACGCTCAGTTCAGAAGCATGCTGGAAAGTGCAGTTATTGCCGCTTATGAGCAGGCTCTTACAGATGCGGAGCTGGCCGCCGAGGCAGAAGACGCAGATCAGGCAGAAATTGCCACCGTCTAACCCCCCAATAAAAATGTGTGATACCTCATCCCGTATCGGGCGCAAGCTCGATGCGGGACTTTTTATTTCATTATATTATACTTCCCCGTGGCTGAAAAGTATGCCATTCTCTCGTATTTCGATAACGCCGAAGGCAGGTGCTTTTCCGTCCCGCGGACTGCCAAGCGATCCCGGATTGAACACGTGCAGCGTCTTTTCCGATTTGACACCGCCCACCGTATCGCCTGCCGCGTAATGCGCCTCGTGGCGCACGTGGGTATGACCGTAAAGCGCAACGTCCGCGCCCTCTCGCGCGGCGCGCGCCGCCACAGCGTCCACACCGCCCGAATTTATATAAGCGTGTCCGTGTGTCATAAAAATTTTATAGCCGCCAAGAGTAACGGTAAGCTCGCGGGGCAGGTCCTCCATGCCCATAAGACTCCACACGTCACAGTTGCCGCGCACCGCGAAAAGCGGAATGTCAAGCGGCTGAGCACGGGTGATATCCGAGTAACCGTCGCCTAAAAACAGCAACGCATCCGGCTTTTTTATCTGGCGCGCAAGCACGCGAGCGAGATTCGCGCCGTTGCCGTGTATGTCCGAAACGACCAGCAGTGTGAGGTTTTCCGCCATGCTTATACCTCGGCGTGCGCCGTCTGCGCGGCGGTCTTTACAGTATCACAACCCTCGGGCAAACAAAAGCGCAACGCGCCCGATGCTACCGTCAGCAGGATGCTGTTGTAATCCTCAAGCTCACCGTCAATGCTGACCGAGTGCAGCTCGGGAAATTTCATCTCAAGACGCGAGCACTTGACGTATTCGGCTATGTCCGCAACATCGTCGCGGTCAATATATGTACCGTCCTTGTAGGACGAAACTATGGAAATAAATCTGCGGCGTGTCAGATTGCTGATAAAGCAAACGTCCATAACACCGTCGTCGATGGCGCTTCGGGGCGCGGAATAAAAACCGCCGCCGCAATACGCGCCGTTTGCGACGCAGGTCAGCAGCAGATCAAGCTCCCGCGGCTCGCCGCCGTCCACGGACACCGTCATCTTGACACCCGGCTTTTTGATAAGCGTCTTGACAAGACCCGCGATATACGCAAATTTTCCGGGGATAAGGGGATTCTTCTTGATGCTAACCACCTGCTTGACCACCTCGCAGTCAAAACCGGTGTTGAGCATATTGATAAAATATCTATCATTATATTTTATGAGGTCGATTCGGCGTGCGACACCCTTGATCTGCGCCTCAATGTCGAAGAACTTGTCGGGACAGGTAAAGTTGCGCACGAAATCGTTGCCCGTGCCCACGGGAATAACACCAACCTCGGCGCAGGCAAAGCCCGCCGCGCCGTTGACCACCTCGCACAGCGTGCCATCGCCGCCGCAGGCGTAAAAGCGAGTATAAACTCCCGTCGCACAGGCCGCGCGAACGTAGCGCTCGGCGTCGCCCGGCGCGGTCGTGCGGTATATAACGTAATCGATACCCGCCTCACGACACACCTTTTCAATGTTTTGGCCAAGCTGCTCCTGAGCTTTTCCTTTTCCCGACGCGGGATTGATAACAAAGCAATGTTTCATATTCCGACCCCATAATTTTTGCATATTCATATAATTATACCATTATTTCGACGTTTTGTCTATAGCAAAAGGACAGAGAATGTAAAATTCTCTGTCCCATATCTTATTTGCGAATATATTCTAAATGCACATTCACGTCCCTTATACAATAAAACTTAAACTGGCACTTATGTCCATATGTTAAACGATTGGGATCAAGCACAAACAATCTCTCAAAAGTAACGCTCTCTCCCGCTTTGAGTGTTTTAGCTCTTACAAATTGCAAAAGATAGGTGCTCTGATCTTCGTTGATCGGACATATAGACAGCTTGCCGTCATCCGGGTGTAAGCTCCATATACAACACGCATCGGTATTGTCGTTATATTCAATATCCGCGCCGGTGTTGTTGGTGACTGTTACTCTGACCTGAAACGGCTCGCCTATTTTGTAATATTCCTTAAAAAAATCAACCGTTACCTCACAGCCGTCAACCGTTTCGGTATATTTCACGGGCGTTTGGATATAAAATCCTTCAAACTCTTGCATCCATTGCTCACACAGATGGAAATACATCTCATAAAACTGTTCGTCGGCAACGCGCTCGCACTCAAGATACCACGTTTCTGGAAAATAAAGCTCTTGCGCGGCGGTGGTATCTGCGGAGGTGTCGTTTCCTACGTTGTCGGGTGCGGCGTCAGGCGTTTTGTCGGGCGCGTTGCAGGCGGCGAGTGTTGACAGCAAAAGCGCGGTCAGCAGAAAAATACATAATAATTTACGCATTGGTTTTTACCTCCGTTTTTTGTTTTAGCAGCTCCCTGCCTGTTTTTATTATATATTATAGATATTTTTTGTCAACACATCCAAATGTTTGTTTACACCCAGTTTTCACAAGTTTAACAATTTGAGCGGTGTGCACAACGGATTTTCTAAAGAACCCCGCGCGAGTGCGCGGGGAACCTTAATTTACCAATCAGGCAATATTTTACTGGGTGGCGTAGTTGCAACTATATTATCATACTGCTCTTTTGTTATATAGTTGTTGTAATAAAGATACTGCACGCGCCATTCCCAATAATTATATTTGGACTTCCACCAAACCTCGCAGCTTGCCGTCTCGGATAAGTCGCCGCATACAACGGTTGCGGTATAGTTTGTCTTATCCCCTGAGACCATATCCTGAATAAATGAATCGTCAAATCTACCGTTTTGTATTTGGTAATCGGCATACAGACGTATATTGTTACCTCCTGTCAGATATGCTTCAAATCCAAAGGATTGCTTGGCCCAAACAAAATCAAGCATTGCATTTGTAACCTTTTCAAGAGCAAATTCTGCTTCAAGCACACTAAACTCGGGGTTGTTTTCATTGTACGAAAACCCGATGCCATAATTTTCTCCATCATAAGCCAAGGGGTCTGACACCTCACGTATACCGTATTGCTTGGGGAACGTACTGTAATCAAACATCAGCCGGCCCATCTTTTGCTCAGGCAATTCAAAGCTGAAATTACCGTCTTTATCCGTATATACCGAAAACAAGTATATATATTTATCGGAATATTCAGAATGATCGATGTGTGGGGTATAATTTACAGGTTGTGTATATCTTGGGTCCGGCATGACCATGACAGAAGGGCTTTCTATTCGATAAATATCGACCTTGATGTCTGAAAGATCAATATTATCGGCGCATGATATCGAGCCGTGATATATGATCGGTGCGGTCGTATCGGCGGTGTCGGTTGATACAGGTTCGGTCTGTTCGGGCTGTGCGGTCGTTATTTCGGGCAGTGCGGTGGTAGTATCTGCGGAGGTGTCGTTGCCTACGTTGTCGGGTGCGGCGTCGGGCGTGCCGTCAGGCGTTTTATCAGACGCGTTGCAAGCGGCGAGTGTTGACAGCAAAAGCGCGGTCAGCAGAAAAATACATAATAATTTACGCATGGTTTGTACCTCCGTTTTTTGTTTTAGCAGCTCCCTGCCTGTTTTTATTATATATTATAGATATTTTTTGTCAACACATCCAAATATTTGTTTACACCCAGTTTTCATAAGTTTAACAATTTGTGCGGAGTACACAACGGCTTTTTAAAGAACCCCGCGCGAGTGCGCGGGGGATAATTCACATAATAGGCAATATTTCGCTGGGTGGCGTGGTGGCGACTATATTATCATATTGCTCTTTTGTTATATAGTTGTTGTAATACAGATATTCGGCTCTGATCTCCCAAATCACACCGTGGTATGCTCCCGTATCGCAAACACCCGAAGCATCATACGAAAAGTTTCCACTTATAACAGTGCAAGTATAAGTCATTTCTTTCCCTGCAATCATGCTGTCAACAAAACTGTCATCAAATCTTCCATTCACCAACGAAGTCTTTGCATATAAAAGCTTTCCCGACGAATTGTACAATGATGGATTAAAGCGGAAGCCATAATAACGCAGCAACGCATTAATTTTTGCGGAATGTATTTTTTCAATTACAAATGAGTCATTAGGATAAAATAATACAGTATCGGCTTGCTCTATATCTATATTGTAGTCGATCGTAGAAGCAAGGCCGTCATTTCCTATCGGTCTGATGCCGTATTGATCGGGAAATGAATTAAAATCAAACTGTATATATGTTCTGTTTTCGCCAAACGATGTTTGGAATTCACAAATACCATTTTCATTTGGATATACCGAAAATCTATAAATAACAGTCGGTCTGTAATCTGTAAAATCAAGGTTCGGCATATAGTGCACTATTCCATCCCACGGCGTCGGAATGGACATTAATTTTGCAGGTATAACCTCAAAAACATCAATCTTTATCTTTGTCAGGTCAATCTCGTCGGGGGAAGAAATGTTTACTGATAAAGCTGCATTTTGCTCAGTAGCATCGGTTGTATCGGTTGATACAGGATCGGTCGTTTCGACCGGTGCGGCGGTAGTGTCTGCGGAGGTGTCGTTGCCTACGTTGTCGGGCGTGCCGTCAGGCGTTTTGTCGGACGCGTTGCAAGCGGCGAGTGTTGACAGCAAAAGCGCGGTCAGCAAAAAAATACATAATAATTTACGCATGGTTTATACCTCCGTTTTTTGTTTTAGCAGCTCCCTGCCTGTTTTTATTATATATTATAGATATTTTTTGTCAACACATCCAAATGTTTGTTTACACGCCGTTTTCATAAGTTTAACAATTTGTGCGGAGTGCACAATGGCATTTTTGAAAATCCCCGCGCGAGGTCGCGCGGGGACTCTTGTTTTTACATCCAACCGTTACCGGCATCGCTCGGCGGCGTAGTTGCGACTATATTATCATACTGCTCTTTTGTTATATAGTTGTTGTAATACAGGTATTCGGCTCTTATTTCCCAGACGGGGCCCCAATATTTATTATCGATCAGTCTTGTATATGATATCTCCTGAGAGAACGTTCCGCTTTGAAGCGTAACGGTATATGTAAGCTCTCCGCCGTTTATCATGGTATCAATAAAATTATCATCAAAGCGACCGTTTATCAGCGTTATTTCGGCGTAAAGATACTTGCCCTCGCTGTTCATTACGTCGGGGAAGAAGTTAAAGCCGTTGCAGAGCATGTTGTAAGTTATCTCTGCCGAAGCTATAGGCTCTAATACAAATTCGACCTCGGACGGAATTGGTGAATAGATAGTTCCATCTCCAAAATCATGTAGCCCGTATCCGTTACGGTGTTGAATGCTCGTAAGTCCACTGCATCGGGGAAGCTCATAAGCATCCGTGCGTATACCGTAGCCCTCGGGCAAGGTATCCAAATCAAATTGCATATATGTGATTGCTACATTGCAATCGGCAGGTACATTAAAGTTGAACTCACCGTTTTTGTCTGTATACACCGAAAAAAGACACTCAAATCGCAGATCATAGATCGAATAATCGAGATGAGGTTTATAACTCCATGTATAATATCGAGGATCAGGATCTTGAAAAAATTTCGGCCCCAGTAGGTTTCCGATATCTATTTTAATTCCCGAAAGGTCGATATCATCGGAGCAGTCTATAAACCCCTTAATATTTGTAGAATTGTCAGAAGATGTCGTATCATCGGCTACCACGGTCGTATCAATGGGTGCGGCGGTATCATCAGGTTCAGCCGTTGTAGTTTCAATGGGTGCGGCGGTGGTCGTATCTGCGGAGGTGTCATTACCTACGTTGTCGGGCGCGGCGTCGGGCGTGCCGTCAGGCGTTTTATCAGGCGCGTTGCAGGCGGCGAGTGTTGACAGCAAAAGCGCGGTCAGCAGAAAAATACACATAATTTTACGCATGGTTTATACCTCCGTTTTTTGTTTTAGCAGCTCCCTGCCTGTTTTTATTATATATTATAGATATTTTTTGTCAACACTTCCAAATGTTTGTTTACACGCCGTTTTCACAAGTTTAACAATTTGTGCGGAGTGCACAACGGATTTTTGAAAATCCACGCGCCAGGGCGCGCGGGGAGCAAAATTACTTTGTCAATTCAAATTCGGCATATACTTTGCAATTCTTGCCCATAAACATTACTATGCGATATTTGCCGGGTGTAGGTTCGGGGTAAAAATAATCATATTCCAATGTGATTTTTATATCATTTACCATGTTTTTAGTATCATATGTTCGCCACTTAAAATACTCCAAGCTGTGATACCCTTGAATTATTTCGTCGGTAAAATAGTAAAGACGATGCCATTCTCCTTTTTTGTATTTTTCCATGATCGGTGAATAATAAGTTGTCATAACCCCTTCATAATGATCAGCGGGTATCAGCGTGGCATTAATTTTTCCGTCTTTTAATTCCTGTATTGTATATGACGGTTTGTCTGTATACATTATAAAATCATCAGAAGTATAATTGACATCCGGAGCATTTTCCGGATCGATAACTCCGTTAGGATGTTTCTGAATATATGAATACTCACCATGATATCTTCCCGACGCCAGCCATTCCTCTCGTGTAATGTCCGTCACATCTTTTTGACAGCCGACAACAGTTAAAGTGCTTAATACCATAGCCGTCAGCAGAAAAATACATAATAATTTACGCATTGGTTATACCTCCGGTTTTGTTTTAGCAGCTCCCTGCCTGACTTTATTATATATTATGGATAATTTTTGTCAACCCTTCCAAATGTTTGTTTACACGCCGTTTTCATAAGTTTAACAATTTGTGCGGAGAGCACAACGGATTTTTGAAAATCCCCGCGCGAAATTTTCGCGCGGGAAAAAAATTAAAATATAACTGTAAAATAATAAACATAACTTTCGGGATAGACGGTATTAGGCTGTCGGGGCGGAAGCTCCGGTGCTCTTTCGGGATTCCACTCGGCAAGTTGC
>JAZNBA010000054.1:0-8122 GCA_045586785.1 Eubacteriales bacterium
GTAATGTATTCAGCCGGCTGATACTAAGAGACCGAGGGCTTGAACCTCGTATGGTTCAAGTTTAAGTATTACTTGAGTTTCATTTGCTACTTAAACCTTATACGAGGTTGTCAGGGGTAAGTCAAAGAGAAAAAACACCCACTTGAGGACTATTATGCACCTCTAGCTCAGCTGGTAGAGCAACTGACTCTTAATCAGTGGGTCCGGGGTTCGAGTCCCCGGAGGTGCACCATTAGTCGGTGCTTCTGTCGCAGAGGGTCCACCCGTTCCCATTCCGAACACGGAAGTTAAGCTCTGCTGAGGCGACAATACTTGTCTGGAGACGGACCGGGAAGATAGCTCAGTGCCGACACAAAGTCAGTGATTCTATCGCAGAGGGTCCACCCGTACCCATTCCGAACACGGAAGTTAAGCTCTGCTGAGGTGACAATACTTGTCTGGAGACGGACCGGGAAGATAACTCATTGCTGACACAACGAACAGCCGAACCAAAGCGTTTGGCTGTTTGACTTTTAAAAACAACGGAGCTCCCTGATCAGGAGAGCCGTCAAATAAAATACTCCCGCACTCAAAAGAGTGCACGGAGACGTATTCCTCCTTAGCTCAGTCGGTAGAGCACCTGACTGTTAATCAGGGTGTCACTGGTTCAAGTCCAGTAGGGGGAGCCAGAAAAAAGCACTTGCAATTTGCAAGTGCTTTTTTCAACGAAATTTGCCCTTCGGGCAAGTGAAATAGCTCTGCTGTGAAATATTTGCTTCGCAAATGTGAAATATTCGCTGCGCGAATGTTGGCAAATTTCATTTCACATCGAACGAAGTGAGATATTTCACAATGTACGCCAGCACATTACTTCACATTCGGCAATGCCGAATATTTCACTTGAAAGAATAGTAGATTTATGTTATAATGTTTATGAGGAAGGCGGTGGTTGTATGGCAGAATCTAAGCTTAGAGATTTATCTGTGGACTTTTCTGTAAAAGTAATTAAGATGTGTGATAGTATTAAAGGGCATCACTCGCTTGTTAATCAGTTAGAACGATCTGCGACCTCAATAGGTGCGAATATACATGAAGCCAACTATGCTCACGGTAAGGCAGATTTTGTGGCGAAGCTTCAAATAGCTTTAAAAGAGTGTTATGAAACAGAATATTGGATTGAATTGTTTGTAAAGTCAGAGTTGATTGAGAGAGAAATGGCTAAGGAGCTATATAATCAATGTGGTACAATTCGCAGAATTTTGATCGCTTCTATCAACACTGCAAAGGAGAATAAGTAATGAAAAAAATATACAATATTTTTTATATTATACTCCAATGCACATGGGGAATAATTCAAACCTTGCTTGGATTCGTAGTATTTTTGGTAAATATAAAGCATAAGCATTATTTTTATCACGGTGCAATTGTAACCGTCAGAGAGATACCGGCAAGTGTGTCGCTTGGGATGTTTGTTTTTGTGACATCTAATCCAATGATGGATAAGAGATTAGAAAACAAAATTCCCGATGATGAGATACCACAAAGGCTTTTAGTTCACGAATATGGTCACACTATACAATCTCTTATTTTTGGTCCTTTGTATTTGATAGTTATGGGAATTCCTTCTACTTTGTGGGGCTTTTTGCCGAGCTGTCAGAAGAAGAGAAACGGTGGAGTTTCTTATTTTAGTTTTTTTACCGAACGTTTTGCGAATTATTTGGGTGAAATGGTTACAAAAGAAAAATCTATGGAGAAGGCGATTATATAATAAAATATGCGTGAGTTGTCATTTTGATCTCCAAACACAACTAAAGCAGGGCGATCGCCCTGCTTTTTTCGTTGGCTCCCCCTACCGGACTTGAGGCGTAGTCACACCTCTGCGCCGAGTCCCAAGGACGAGGCTACAGGGCAAGCTCGCCAAAGGCGAGTCTTGATTTTTGGAGCAACGCTCCAAAATATTGTCACATGGTTCAAGGGACACGGTTTGATACGCCCGAGGCAATTGCCCTTTGTTTTTTGCAACTTTTTCCGAACCTTATGGACTTGAACCTGTGACTTTATAAGGAAATATTGACATTAAAGAACTATTTTGATATAATACAACTTAAGAAAGGCGGTGATATGATGAAAAGATTTGTTTTAATTGTAACATTATTTCTTGTTTATATAAATCTTTTTTCTTGCAGTGCTTTTAATGCTTTGTCATATTCTATCTCCGGGGATATTATTGATCCTATTGAGGATTTTTCTCGTGGAAAAGATAAAGGCACGTTTGTTTTTGGCGGGAATAATTACATTTTAATTGAAGAGTTTAATGGGGATTTTAATTTTAATATTACAGAAGAAGATTTGCTTTTGGGACAAACAAGCAATTTCCCGTTTTTTCCGAATTTCGGCTATTACGCAAACGCGGCAGAAAATGCTGAATATATAGCAAGCGGAAGCGGATCTAACGAAATAATGACTTGTGTATATCTAAGAGAAGATCTGTATAAAGAGCCCTTATGCTATGTGTTACAAGACATAGATTATGAATTTGACTTTTCTTCTACATTTATTAAAACGGAAGAAGTTAGTTATAAAAAACATATTGAGGGAAAGGAGTATCATGGTACAAACCTTTACTTTTATGTGAAAGATTACCCGAGACTAATTGTGAAATTGAGAATTTGCAAAATAAATGAAAAGTGGTACCATGTTGAGCAAGATGAGGCGTTTGCCCTGTCGGAAGCTTTTTTGAATGTCTTGGTGGAGAATAATCTCCTACCTTAAGAGTTGTATTGTGCTAATTCGCATTTTTAACGATGAATATTTCATAAAATAACAAGTTGCATTTTTGTACTATAAGCTCAACTAAAGCAGGGCAATCGCCCTGCTTTTTTTCGCTGGCTCCCCCTACCGGACTTGAGGCGTAGCGGCGCTCTGCGCCGCACGCCTTGGTCGCAAAGCGACCCGGCGTAAGGCTACAGGGCAAGATCGCCAAAGGCGAGTCTTGATTTTTGGAGCGCAGCTCCAAAATATTGTCACATGGTTCAAGGGACACGGTTTGATACGCCCGAGGCAATCGCCTCGGGTTCTCTTTTTTACTCTCTCTATTAGGACGTATTGTGTGTTGCGGTACGCAAGCAATACAACCGTTGGTTGGATTATGCTGTCAGAAATATCTATTGCATTTGTTATTTCTATGTGCTATAATGAAAACAGAAACCGATCAAGGAGGCGCTTATGTCCGAAAAACAGTTGAGTCCGAATGCGATAGGTGAGTATATCCGTCTGTACCGCAAGCAAAAGGGAATGACGCAGGAGGCTTTGGCACAAACGCTCAACGTGTCCGCGCAAGCCGTTTCCAAGTGGGAGACCGGGCAAAGCATGCCCGACATCGGCTTACTTTTGCCGCTGTCCAAGGTGTTGGGCGTTAGCGTCAACGATTTGTTGGGCGGCAGCCGCAGGCAGGAGCTGGAGAAAAAGTTTCAATCTGCGCTGCCTTTTGGCGAGGAGCATACTTTACTTGCGACGTTTGAGGCGCTTGAGGAGTTCCCGGATGACGAGACCTTTCTCTACCGCCGTGCGTGTGATGAGCTGGCGCTGGGTGAGCGCGACATTGACCCTCGCGTGCGGGGCAGAGGCTTGGCGTTTCTGAACAGCGCGATCCGAACTCTGAACAAGCTGCATTATCGGTATCCCGAAAATGAGTGCTATATCACCATGCTGGTACGCGCTCACCGCGCCCTTGGAAAGATGGATGAGGCTGATAAATTGGCTGCGACCTTGAAGGATCCCGTCTACAAGGCATCGGTGCTGCAGGGAGAGGATAAGCGCCGCTACAGGCAGCAAAAGATCCGCGATGCGGCAAATGCGCTGCTTGCCGAGCTTGCCATGTACGGCACGCGCGAATCTGTGGAGGCGTACCAAGTGATCGCGCAAACGCTTTTTGGCGAGGATCTTGCGTATAGGGAAAACTATTGGAATTCGTATTCACAGAAAGCAGCGCGATGCCGCGAGGCGGGAGATACCGAGGGATTTGTAACGGCGCTTGGCAAAGCGTACGAGCTTGCCAAGCAATACGACAGCCTTCCGCGCGGCACGACGCCCTGCAAGGCGCCCTTGTTTGATCTTTTACAAAATGAAGTTACGTACAAAAATGCGTTGTACCTCTTCTTGAATGACGGCTTGTTGGAGGACGATGCTGCAGAGGGGCTGAAAAAGCGCTTTGTGGAGGAGCAGGTGACCTACCATCCGCTCTGGCGGCATGAGTGGATAGAGTATTTTTGGTTCTGCCAAAGGCACATTTGCGGACTTACTTGGATGAATTACAGCACACAGTACGATTATGAAGTCGAATTCGTGCCAAACAGTTTCCGCTTTCGCGGTTATCAATACGAGCAGATGTGCGAATACTACCGCACGCTTGTGGAGCGCCTGGTTGGAGAGGGCACCATGACCGGCTACTGCGCGTATTTCGGAAATTCGATCCTTGCGTACATCAACTGCAAGGATAAGGACAAGTATTTCTCGCTTGGCATATCCGAAGAGGAGCGTGCTGTCCCCACAACGCCCGAGGGAAGCAAGGTGCTGGCAATCGTGGATACGCTGATTGCCCCCGTGTTTATGAACAGCGGCATGGGAGAAAAGCTGTTGGACCATACGCTGGAGCAAGCAAAGAAAAAGGGATACACGCACGCAGAGATGTACGTGCTTGAAGGCTTGATCTCTCCCGGTCAAGCGGAGGTTGAGGCGCTGATAGCGATGTATAAGAAAGCGGGATTTCGCACCATTCGCGACTTTTCGGAGCACGCGCGTCGCGGCTTGCGCCACTATGTCATGCAAAAATGTCTTGACGATCCGGATTTTGAGGCAAGGGCAACGCGCTTTGCCTTTGGGGATTACGTCGTGGACGTGGACGTGGAAAAAACGCGCGAGATATACGCGAGCTTGATGCCGGTATCTACGCGCTGCAAATGCGATTACTGTGCAAATTATGAGAAAGTCGTGAGCAGGTTGCCTGTACAGGTGCTTGATTTCTTTGATAATTTGGGCGTGGACCTTGAAAGAATTACGGAAAGCGTTGTGTATAACCGCAATCGCGACGGAAGCGTGCATTACGGCGGATGGCTGCACGTTTGCGGCAAGGTGGTCAAGGGTAAGGCGGACGGTGAGCACATGGTTACCCTGCGGCAGGGGGAGGCATACGGGGTGACCGAGGATTTCAGGGTATGGTTTGGCGAGGAGAGTATGATGGTCGAAAAGGAGTTTGACGCACCCGTTATGCAGATCGACTTTGAAACCGACCTGCCGTGGGTGTTGGACAAAAAAATATTGGTAAATATCCCGATTGCGTGATGTAGTGGGGGAATGCAAGTGTAACATGGGGACGGGTCCGCGTGATGTTGCAAGCCCTAAGGGCGCGGCAATGTTACACGGTTCCGTCCCCTGTTACGCGCGAATAAACACCCAACCGGCTTAATGGATTTCTATAGTAAGAGAGTTCTATTATGCTACAAGGAGGAGAGAGATTATGAAAAGAAAAGAGCTTTATGCGATTGCAGAGCAATTTGCCGCGTACGACGTGCGGTTTTCAGACGAGAAAGAAAGCTTTGAGATTTTGAATCCGCACGGCAAGGATGCTGTCCTTGTGGAGAGTGAGGGGGGCCTTCAGAGTGAACCGTATATCGTGTGCTATTCCTTCTTCCACATTCATCTTGAAAGGGCAGAGGAAGTGATTGCATACGTGCGTGACATTTTGGAGGGCAGGAGGCTTGTGATAGGATTTTTCAAGGACGGTCGCTGGAGCATGAGTGCCGATCTGGATGAGCAGGCGCAGCCGGATCTGTCTTACACAGGTCTTTCAAAGCGCATGAATATGGGCAAATATGGCAGCGACAGGCCCTATGGCGACCACAGGGAGCTGATCGAGGCAGCAGATTCCTTTTGCGTCAGAGGCTGGGCGCAGGATGCCGATTTTGACGCGGTATTTGTCCGGGATGAGCAGGGAAACATGACGATACAAAAAACAACGGGCAGTACGGTTGCCCTAAGGAGAAGATAAATGTATTTACAAATCAAAACGAGCGAAGATATACAAACCTTTCTTGAAAAAACCAATTCTTTGCACGACGGATATATCATCAGCGTGCAATATTCGCACAACGGCATCACGGCAAGTGAGAACCGTGTGGATTTTGAACCCGACAAAACCAAGCTGACGTTGCAAATACTGGTCACAAGCATTTGGAACGCGATGGTTGAAATCGAATTTGAGGATTTATATAAGTGGCAGATCAAGGGCGCAGATGGGGATATTTTCCATACCTCGATTACCTTTGACCAAAACCGTTGGATCGTGTGGGCAGACGACGCGTTTGTGGATATGGAGCAAATCAAGCATGGCTCGTACGTAATCGCACGGTCCATGAAGTGGCGCATTACAGAACAGAATTAATTTTGAAAATACAGATATGAAACAACCGGAAAAATTGACGATTGGAGCAGACGGTGAAGAAAACGTAAGGCTCGTGCTTGCTTCTGGGATGCTCGGAATGCTTGATTTGATTGAAAAAGGCAAGATTTCCGGCACTGATGCAGCTATGGCGTTTTTCTTGCCGATGATGCTCAGAACCAAGGAGAATACGCTGATACATCAGATCGGTTCCATGGCAGAGGAACTTGACACCTATCCACCGACGCGCCGCGCGGGGGAGATCGATAAAATTCGCACGCTTTGCTATGAAATGATGGCGGACTACAGCCGTACAGGTCAAGCGATTTCATTTGAATTTCAGTATGGAGATGAGGATTTATGAAAATATATACAAGAATTACGGATCGCAAAGGCGAAGATAAAGAACTTGAACTGGATGAGGTTGCGATTTTTGCAAATTGCGAGGAGATACAGGAGCTGATCGAGTTTCTGACGTACGTTAAAGAAGATCATCTGGTACAGCATAAGCATAACCGCATTGCCGTAACGCATAACCACTTTTATATGTGGAAGGGGGAGCGTGAGGATAGCCGTTCGGCAAATCCCGATCTGCAGATCTGGTCCACATCGGGTGATTGGAGCGCGGGGGAGCACTAAAAAACTACTTGACACAAGGCATTTTGCGTGGTACAATATAGTCCTGTAAGGTCCTTTGGGGAGGTGCGCGATGGCAACGAAAGCATATTTTAACGGGCAGATCGGGAACTGGGACGAGATGGTCATCCCGCTTGCCGACCGTTCCGTCTTTTACGGTGACGCGGTGTACGATGCTGTGTTGGTGCTGAAGGGTACGCCTTTTGCATTAGATTTGCACCTTGACAGACTGTACAACAGCTGCGCGATGACCGATATTGCGTTCTCGATGCCGCGCGAGCAGTTAAAGCGCGAAATTGACCGTCTGCTTGCCGTGTCCGAGGGCGACGCGCATATGTTATATTTGCAGGTGACACGTGGTGCAGCGCCCCGCAAGCACGAGTATCCCGAAAATGTCGTGCCCAATCTGATTATGTTTGCAAAGCCCATTGCGGTTGCACCCAAAGACAAAAAAGTATCGCTGATCAGCATGGAGGACCTGCGTTTTCAGTATTGTAACATCAAGACCACAAATCTCTTACCCAACGTGTTCGCCTCCGAGAAGGCGACGCGCGCGGGAGCTGACGAGGTGCTTTGGCACAGAGGCGAGCGCGTGACCGAGGCTGCGCACAGCAGTATTCTCATAATCAAGAACGGCGCGGTGATCATGCCGCCGCTGGATCATTTGGTGCTGCCCGGCATTACGCGCAGGATCGTTCACAATATCTGTGACCAAAACGGCATCAAGGTAGAGGTGCGTGAATTTTCGGTGGACGAGGTCATGGCTGCGGACGAGGTCATTCTGTGCAGTACGACCAAGAGCATCTTGTACGTACACCAAATCGATGGCAAGGCGGTCGGCGGCAAGGATCGTGCATTGGCGCAGAGATTGCAGGAATTGTTCCTTGACGAGGTGTATGCGCAGACGGGTGTAAGGATTTGAATATGAGAAAACGGCGGGATATGGGCTGATAGAGTAAAGAAACATAACCCGATATATGCAAAAGCAACTGTAGGGGGCGACGTCCTCGACGCCCCGGACCGGTGAAAACTAACTTATTACATAGCATGTGTTAGTTTGTGCCTGCCCGG
>JAZNBA010000055.1:0-11731 GCA_045586785.1 Eubacteriales bacterium
CGTTGGTGAATTCTTTTTTTTCTTGTAATATATGGTTTTACATTATGTTTTTCCTTTTTTGTTTTGGATGCGACACGTAACCCGGTTGGTTTTAAAGTTTTGGCGGCCCTTTTTTCAAAAGGCGCCCGCCGATCCAACGCGGCGCAGCGTTGGTCGCCCTCCGCAGAGGGCGAAATTCTCCCTCGCCTTTGGTAGCGCCACGAAGGGGTGAATGGCAAGCCGTAAGGATTGCCGGAGGGGAAACACACAAGAGGGGGTTTCCCCTAAAAAACAATCATTTTCGTGACACAACTTTATTATCTTTCCTTCGCCACGAAGAACAGCGCCAGTGTGCCGGGGCCGGAGTGTGCGCCGATAACAGGTCCTACGTCGGTGATAAGTTCTACCTTTGCGCCGAACTTCTGCTCGATGCCGTCAGCGATAGCCTTTGCGTCGTCGTAGCTGTCCGAGTGGGATATAAATATAGGATAATTTTCGGCGCTGTCAACTGTCTCGCCGTATTTATCAACGATAGCGGCGATGGACTTCTTTCTGCCGCGCGCTTTGGTAACACTGACAAGGTGTCCCTCGTTATCAACGTGCATGATGGGCTTGATACCAAGTGTGTTACCCACAAAAGCCACGGTAGGGCTGACGCGTCCACCGCGCTTGAGGTAAACCAGATCGTCAACAGTAAACCAGTGGGCGATCTTGAGCTTGATATCCTCGGCAAATTGACGCGCCTCCTCAATGTCGGCACCCGCAGCCTTTTTGTCAACCACAAGCTTGACCAAAAGTCCCTGACCTGCCGATGCGCACAGCGTGTCAACGACCAGCAGCTTACGCTCGGGATACTTTTCGGCAAGCTCGCCTGCCGCAACCCGCGCGGAGTTGGATGTGGTGCTAAGACCTCCCGAAAAGCCGAGATACAGAATATCCTTGCCCTCGCTCAGGTGCTTTTCAAATGCCTCAAGGAAGCTGTCAACGTTTACTGCCGATGTTTTCGCAACGCCGCCGTCGCGCATTTTCTGATAAAACTCGCCAACGGGCATATCCTCGTTGGTGTATTCCTTATCGGAATCGTTGAAGCGGAAAACAAGGCTGCGGCTGTCAACGCCCCACTCGCGAAGCAGCTCGGGCTTGATATCACAGCCCGAATCGGTGAAAATTACATAGTTGTTCATAATAAATTCCTTTCAGTTATGCTTTTAATCGTGACGCGCCACTGTCATATTCGTCACATATGCTTTGAAGATTGCGGCTGATAATTTCAAGACTGCGGTACATTATCTCACGGCTCTGCTCGTCAAGACCCTCGCTTGCCGCCATGAGAATTTTGTTTACCTTGCCTGCCAACCGACATCCGATCTCTCTTCCCTTTTCGGTCAGACTCAGCGGACTGCGGTAGCGTTTGTGATCCGCGGAACGGCAGATGTATCCCTGTTTTTCCAAATATTCCAGCGCACGCGAAATATTTGCCTTATCCTCTTCGCAAACATCGCACAGCTCCTTGGCTGTAAGACCATCTTGCATATAAAGATAGTATATACAGGAAACGTGATGGCTCTTTAGATCAAATTCTTCCATTTCCTCCGTCTTGATGCGGCGAATACTGCGGTTTATGCCGGAGATCAATACGGTAAACATCTCAAATCTGTGTTGCATTTCGTATTCCTTTTCAAAAATTAACAAGTTGTTTTTACAACATTTTGAATTATAGCACAAACTTGTTGTAATGTCAACAAGTTTTTTGAAATAATTGTAAATTTACGCAAAAATACGGGCCTGACGGCATTTTGCTCTCATTATATTGAAAAAAAGTTTGCGTTATGATATAATGTATTTATTAAGCAACAACTCAGCAAAGCGCAGGAGGGTACTCCAATGAAAGGCATATTCAAAAAAGCGGTCATAGTCGCGTGTATAATAATGACTGCCGCGCTACTGACGGTCTCCGCAAGCGCCGCGGCTCTCGTGGGCGACCTTGACGCCGACGGTACAGTCAACGCCAACGACGCTATATATCTTTTGATGCACACGTTTTTCGCGGACGACTACCCAATCACGGGCAACGCCGACTTTGACGCCGACGGTCAGACAAACGCCAACGACGCCATCTACGTCCTCATGCACACGTTTTTCCCCGAGGACTATCCGCTTTGCGATCATGAATATCAAAACGGTGTCTGTACGCTATGCGGCAAGCCCAGGAATCTGCGCCCCGAGCAATATTTAACATTCACTCTCCTGCCCGACAGCTCTTACAGCGTCACTGCCAAAGACAAAAACGACCTGCCGCTTGACATTGTCATTCCCGCATCCTACGGCGGCGTGGCAATAACAGAGATCGGAACGTCCGCCTTTTCTGACTGTCAATACATCCGAAGCGTAACAATTTCAGGCAACGTAACAAGCATTGCACCCTGCGCGTTCAAAAACTGCGACGGATTGACTGTTTTGTCGCTTTGCAACGGCACCATAAGCATCGGAGAATCGGCGTTTTACGACTGTGACGGCCTTAAAACCGTCACGCTCGGCAACGGCGATATAAGAATTGAGAATTCAGCATTTGCAGACTGTGGCGAATTGCGCGGGGTGAGCATCGGAAACGGCGCGTTATCCGTCGGCGCGGACAGCTTTAAGAATTGCCAAAAGCTTGATAATTTCAAGGTCGGAAGCGGTGTGACGGACATCGGAGAGCGCGCATTTGAAGGGTGTACCGCGCTTTCAAGCGTAAGCATCGGAAACGGTGTATCAAAGCTTGCGGCGTACGCGTTCGCCGACTGTGACGCAAATATATCCGTAAATCTCGGCTCGGGCATATTCAATATTGACGCTAACGCCCTGCCCAAAGACACGCAGACATTCACCTCGCTTCTTGACAGCGAGTGCTGGTACAAGCTGAGCTTCGGCAATTACGATTACGCGCCTATGCGCCACGCCGCACAGCGACTGCTGACCGACAGCCTCACCTCGTCCGTCACCGTGCCTTACGGCGTTACAAGCATCTCGGGTACGGCACTTATGGGTTGCGAGGATATAGTAAGCATAACCATTCCCGACACGGTAACGCGCATTGACGACTTTGCCTTCCGTCGCTGTACCGCCCTTGAAACCGTTTACTTCACGGGAACCGCGCAGGAATGGGCGAGCATCCGCGTCGGACGCGGCAACAGCCTGCTGACCGACGCCGCGGTCGTGTTCGACTGCCTGGGCGACAGTGCCACCTCGGACGATTACTTCACATTCACCGAGCTTGATGACGGCAGCTACAGCATCGCCGCCAAGGATATATGCAATCTTCCCTCCAACATTATTATTCCGTCCACATATAACGGTAAAGCCGTATCCGCCGTCGCGCCCTATGCATTTGACGGTTGTAAAAAGCTCAAAAGCGTCATAATTCAAAACGGCATCGTCAGCATAGGCGACGCGGCATTCCGCGGCTGTGCACAATTCATTGCCGTAAAAATGCCCGACAGTATAAAAAATATCGGTCACTCCGCATTTGAGGGCTGCACCTCCCTTGCAGGCATATCTCTGCCGAAAAACACCGAAAGCATGGGCTGCAGCGCCTTCGCGGGCTGTAGTGCGCTGTCAAGCATTGTTATCCCCGACAGCGTTATCACCATAGGTCGTGAAGCCTTCCGCGACTGTGTCAGCCTCACCGAGGCCGTACTGAGCAACAATCTGACCTCCATCGGCGGCGGTATGTTCAGAAACTGCGGGCTGCTATCCTACATTTTCATTCCCGACAGCGTCAAGAGCATTGGCAACGGTGCATTTGAATGCTGTACATCTCTCACTACCGTTTCGGTTGGCAACGGATTGCAGCGCATAGAAAACGACGCGTTTTTCGGCTGTAAAAAGCTCAAGAGCATCGCGCTCCCCGACAGTGTGACAAGCATCGGCATCTGGGCATTCCATCAGTGCTCCGCACTCACCACCGTAAAGCTTGGTACGGGACTCCGTCACATCGGCTTTGCGGCATTCCAGGCCTGCACGTCACTGACGAGCATTGTAATTCCCGACGGCGTAACGAACATTGACGACATGACGTTTGCCGCTTGCTCCAAGCTGAGCCGTATCACATTCAGCTCGAACATTACCAACGTTGGCAGAGACGCATTCTACGGCTGTTCAAGACTCACGACGGTTTATTACGTCGGCACGTCGGCACAGTGGAAGACCATCGCCTTCGCCGACGGAAACTCCAAGCTGACCGGCGCGACCAAGAAATATAACAGCGCGTATTAAATAAAAACAAAGAATCCGCAAAATGACCGGTTTTCATGAGGATGTTGAACCCCCGATAGATAAATCTGTCGGGGGTTTGATTATTCATCCGTATATAGCTCATCAATATTCCAATTCAGTGGATTCTCGTAGATATATTTCATTATTGTATCATATTCCTCTCGATTACGAATAATGTGCTCGTAAAATGAGGTCTGAAATAATTTACCCGACAACCCATTCTTTTTACATTGGATTGTTGTCATCGATTTATATGCACAAACAATATCCATTAACGTAGGGCGGGGGCTTGCTCCCGCCGTTTCGTTATTCAAAACAAACACCGCATGAATATGATTAGGCATAATAACATATTGATCCACCGTTAGAAATGCGTAGCGTTCCTCGAGCAATAATAGCTGTTGTTCTGCAATCTTGCCAAATGAAGTGCATTCTATGTTGCTCATTGCGGCGGGAGCAAGCCCCCGCCCTACAACATGAGATAACACGTGTCTCCTGTTTTGCGTGCATATTGTTATATAATAAGCACCGGAAGAACTGTAATCAAACTTTTCCAATCGTGGATGCTTTCTTTTTGGAAATTGCGTTTCTTTATCCATTTACAACTCAAATATCAATCGTGATATCCTCTCTCGCGGAGCAGTGCCAGTATTACGTCGGGGTTATTGCAGGTGATCAGCTCCGCGCCGTTGGCGATAGCCGCGTCAACGCCGTCGGCGTCCTTGACGCCCGCCCCTGCCCAGGGACGAACACCTTTAACAGCCATATCCGCAAACTCCTCTTTTGTCGCCATGGGAACGCCCTTTATACCGCTGAACATACAGCAGCAGTACGCGTTTTCATAAGGATCCCGCGTGATCTCACCCAGATGCTTGACTGGATAATACACGTGTCTGCGGTACTTGTCGCCGTACTTGTCCTGAATGTACTCGTGCAGCTTACCCGAGAAGGTGTTTATAACGCAACGGTCGGTATAGCCGTAATCGTCTATCATTTTAAGCACTCTGTCGCAGACCGAATACGCCAGTTCTTCTCTGCCCTCGGTGGGGTATTCCTTGAGCTCAATATCCAGCGTCATTTCGGGCAGCGTTGCCATGTACTCCATAAATTCCTTGAAGGTGGGTATCTGATAACCCTTGAATTCCTCGCCCTTCCAGGAGCCCGCGTCAAGCGCACGAAGCTCTTCAAATGTCATATCGATGACCTTGCCCGTACCGTTGGTGGTTCTGTCAAGCGTTGCGTCGTGAATGAGCACCAGTTCGCCGTCGGCGGTGACGCGCACGTCGGTCTCCACCTGGTCAACGCCCAGCTCTACTGCCGCGCGGAAAGCGGGCATTGTGTTTTCGGGGTACTTTGCGTACCAGCCTCTGTGCGCCGCAACGTAAACCTTATCGGGGCGCTTATCCTTAAGTATCATCATTTTTCTGTCCTCCTGCTGTATATTTACTGTATATTTACTGTATATTAGTCTGCTTGAACATAGGCTGAAGCGCCATATGAAGCTGCTCGAAAACCTTATATCCCTTTTCATACGCCGCCACGTTTTCGGGAATTGGGTTGAACTCCCGCTCTATTCTGACCTTCTTGGCGGCATCCGAATAGTCCGAGCAAATACCAAGACCGATAAGCACGCTGTACGCCGTACCCACCGCGCCTGCGTGCCGTGTTGCCGCGGGAACGCGCACGGGCGTGTTCATAATGTCGGCAAGCATCTGCATCCACACATCACTGCAGGAGCCGCCGCCGATGACATTTACCACCTCGGGCCACACAAGGCCTTTGGTTCGGCTGTTATAAATGCTGCCCATTTTGAGATGATAGCAAACGCCCTCCATAACGGCGTGGGTCATGTGTCTGCGATCGTGGTTGGGACCGAGATTGAGGAAATTTCCCCTTGCCTCACGGGAGAAAAGCGGCTCGCGCTCACCGTAAAACCACGGAGTGGCATAAACGCCCTCGCTGCCCGCGGGAATGTTGGCAATATCGTTATCCACGAACTTAAAAACATCGTCGCCCATGTCCGCGTATTCTGCGGCGTACAGCTTTTTCACCGCCCAGTTGAAGGACAGACCGATTGCCTGCATACCGTAAATGGTTATGTCACGTGTCTCGTCAAAGCCCGACACGTATATTTCCTCCGACTGGTGAGGTATTGTGTAGCCAACCCAGCCCGACGAGCCGAAATACATATGCACGCCGCCGATATCCGACGCGCCCGCGCCTACGGTTATGGCCTGAATATCGTTGTTGCCCGCGAAAACGGGTATTCCGGGAACCAGTCCCAACTCGCTCGCGCCTTTTTCGCTGACTTTACCCACCAGCGTGGCGGCATTGACCACAGGCGGGAATTTTTCTTGGGGAATATCTATAAATTCAAGTATATCGCGGTATTTTTTGTCAAGCGCGGCATCGGAAGAACGGACGTAGCTGTTGCTGATATCCATTGCCGCCTCGCCTGTGGCGCGCCACTTGAGATAGGAGTTGACCTCAAAAATAATTTCGGCGCGGTCAATGACCTCGGGGTGATTTTCTCTCAGCCACATAAGCTTGGGCCAGTAGTCGGACGCTAAAAATGTTCCCTCGCCAAATCTTTCGCACATTCGCCGCGCCTGGCTTTCAGCCCGCGCGTCAAGCCATATAATGCTGTTATACAGCACTCGTCCGTCCTTATCCACGGGAATTATGCCCTTCCACAGCGTGCCAAACGCCATGCCGCACAGCTCGTCGGGGCATACGCCCGCTTTGCTCAGCACTTTTCCTGTTACGGCGCAAACGCCATCCCAGTATTTTACGGGATCCTGCTCGGCGTGTCCCGGCGCGGGGGTATAAAGGGGATAATTTTCGGTTGCCGTGGCGACCACCTCGCCCTGCGTGGTGACCACCGCCCCCTTGACGCCGCTGGTGCCCAGATCGTAGGCAAGTATATATTTATTTTCATATGTATTCATAGTCGGTACCTCCGTGGTAGCTTTAGAAAATTATATCACATTATCACGGCGCAGTCAATGAACTGAAGCGCAAAATTTTACCTTGTTAAAGCACTTTTTCATTGACTTTTATATGAAAACAATTTATAATAGAACTATAATATTAAATATTATCATAAAGCCAATTAGGTTACATTTATAGGATAAAAGTATATGCCGTAGGGGTCGGCGCCCTCGACGACCCGCAAAAAATCGTATAAAATAAAAAATGGGTGAGGCATTTTTATCTCCATATTAATTTATTTATATTATTGCTTTCGGGGCGTCGAGGCGCCGCCCCCCTACAAAGCTTACACCATTCAAACATTTAATATAATAAACCTTTACAATAAAAACACAAAGGAGCTGCTGTTATGAAAAAACTCAACGTCGCCATCATCGGTCAGGGCAGAAGCGGAAAAAACATACACGGAAAGTATTTTCGCAGTGATGCCAACACCTATTATAACGTAAAATACGTTGTTGACGAGGATGCGTTCCGCCGCACTGTGGCGGAGCAGATATATCCCGGCTGCACCGCGCTCTCGGACTACACACAGCTGTTCTCGCTTGACGACATCGATCTTGTTGTCAACTCCACCTATTCCGACCTGCATTACCCCATCACACGCGACCTGCTTTTGCACGGCAAAAACGTGCTGGTGGAAAAGCCCTTCGCGCGCTCGCGCTACGAGTGCGACCGGCTCATAAAGCTCGCAAAAGACAAGGGTGTCACGCTCGCCGTTTTCCAGCAGACCTTCCTCGCGCCCTTTTATATGTTCGCTTACGACCTATCGAAATCGGGCAAGCTGGGTGAAATAAAGCAGGTAAGCATTCGCTATAACGGTCTCGCCCGCCGCTGGGACTGGCAGACCTTGCAGAAAAAGTGCGCCGGCAGTACATACAACACAGGTCCGCACCCCATCGGCATGGCGCTGGGCTTTCTTGACTTTGACAAAAACGCCCGCGTAGCCTACAGCCGTCTCGACACAGCACTTACCAGCGGCGACGCGGATGACTACGCAAAAATCATCATCACCGCTCCCGACAAGCCGGTTATAGATATTGAAATTTCGTCCATCGACGCGTATTCGGGCTACAATCTAAAGCTTCAGGGCACTCGCGGCACCTTCAAGGCAACCCCCGCGGCGTACGAAATGACATACATCACAGATGGTGAGAATCCCGAGCGTCCCGTCATCGAACAGTTCCTCAAGGACGAGAACGGCAACCCCGTCTACTGCTCTGAAAAGCTGGTCAAGCATACCGAGGCGGAAAAGTTCGACGGCACTGCCTTTGATGTTGGCACCGCGTCGCTTTACAGCCAGCTTTACTTCAAGATCACCGAGGGCACGCCCATGACGGTAACTCCCGAAATGGCGGCTGACATAATCTCGGTCATCGAAACGGTACACGCGCAAAATCCCCTTCCGCTCAAATACTGAGGAGGGCATCTCATGAAAAAAATAGCAATACTGGGTTGCGAAAATTCCCATGCCGACGCTTTTTTGGCATTTATAAAAGAAAAAGAGGAGTTTTCCGACGTTGAGGTGGTGGGCGTTTACAGCGATGACGCTGCTGCCGCGCAAAAACTTAACGAAAAATTCGGCGCGCCCGTAATGAACGATTACACAGATGCCGTGGGCAAGGTTGACGGCATTATGATAACCGCCCGTCACGGCGACAACCACTTCAAATACGCAAAGCCGTATATCGACAGCGGTATTCCCATGTTTATCGACAAGCCCATAACCGTGAGCGAGTCGGACGCGCTGGAATTCATGGCACAGCTCAAAAAAAACAACATCCCCATCACAGGCGGCTCGTCGCTCAAGCAGGATGCTTACGTTATTAAGCTGAAAAAGGATGCCGAAGAGGAGTTTGGCGGCAAGACCATCGGCGGCTACGTCCGCGCACCTTATCAAGCGCAGAATGATTACGGCGGATTTTTCTTCTACGCGCCGCATCTGATCGAGATGGTTTGCGAGATATTCGGCAAGCATCCCCTGTCCGTCACCGCAAAGCAAAACGGCAAGCAGATACACGTGCTGTTCCACTATGAAAATTACGATTGCGTCGGTCTTTTTTGCGACGGAAATTACGTTTACTACGCCTCGCGTATGCATGAGAAGGGCGCGGACAGCAGTGTCGTCACCTTCTCAAAGGATTGGTATTACCGTGAATTTAAGCAATTCCACGGTCTGCTCCGCGGTGATGAGGGCGAGGACTACAGCGAGTTTATTGCGCCCGTGTTCGTTATGAACGCCGTATACCGCGCGCTCGCGAGCGGCGAGACCGAGGCAGTTGGCGTGCCCGAGGTGTAAAAAATGGCTGAAATAATGCTTTCCGCATTCGCGGATGAATACGCTCCCGCCACACGTGACCAGATATTCGGTCTTGGCTCTCTGGGCATAAAATATATCGAAGTCCGACAGCTTGACGGCAAAAATATTTCAAATATGTCTCAAAGTGAGGTAAAAACGGTCAAAAGGCAATTTGACGACGCCGGCATTAAGGTATCCGCCATCGGCTCTCCGCTGGGCAAGGTTCGCCTTGACGGCGACCTTCGGGAGCACATGGAAAAGGCAAAGCGCGTTTTCGAGACGGCAAATACTCTTGACACACACTACGTGCGTATTTTCAGCTTTTACGCCCCCGAGGGCAAAAATATCGTCGATATGAAAGACCAAGTTGTAGACACGCTTGGAGAAATGCTGCGCATAGCCAAGCAACACGGCGTTGTGCTTTGCCACGAAAACGAGGCAAAAATCTACGGCGACACGCCCGCGCGTTGCCGTGAGCTGCTGGACATTTTCGGCGGCGAGCTGAGATGTGTCTTTGACATGGGCAACTTCGTGCTTGAGGGCGTGGACCCTTATCCCGAGGCGTATGAGCTGCTTCGTGAGTTTATCGCGTATTTTCACATCAAGGACGCCCTCTCAGCAGGCGCAGTAGTGCCGCCGGGAATGGGCGAAGCCAAAATAAAACAGATACTTGATGCCCACCGCGAATATGCAAAGGACGACTTTTTCGTGTCCCTTGAGCCGCATTTGCAGACGTTCTCGGGACTTAACTTCCTTGTGGGACGGGACTTTGACAATCCCTATAAATATCCCGACGCTAAAACTGCGTTCCGTGATGCAGTGCAAAAGTTCGGAGCACTGGTTTTTTGAAGATACTCACTTGTTGGGGGTATCGTTCTCACGGAAATCGCTTGCTGTATAGCGATTGTGGGGATCACAATGTCACCCGACCGTACACTTCTTGTTTTGATAATATATATCAGTACAACATAAATCACACACAATATTTACTTATTGACAAAAAAATTATTTTAGTGTACAATTAATTTAAAAATCCATACATTTTGTATCAGGAGGTAAAAATGCAAAACAATCCCTATTCCGCAGAATTATTTCAATGGGTAAGAAAACGTTCTTCTGCAAAAGGAAGAATGATTACCGGCATCGTTTTCTCAGCGATCGCTTACTTTATAGAAATGGTGGGCGTCGGTGTCTATTACTCAACCTACGATGAAGAGCTCTACATCGTGGCGGCAGTAATAATCTTACTCTCTATTCCCTTCTGGGCAGTTGGACTCCCCCTGCTTATCACAGGTATCGTTGGTCTTGTTAAGGCTAAACGACAGATATCGCGCATCACCGCCGAGCAAAGACGCGCTGAGGCACAGTATCAGGGCTATCAGCAGCCGAATTATCAGCAACCTAATTACCAACAACCCAACTATCAGCAGCCTAACTATCAGCAACCGAGTTATCAGCAGCAAAGCTATGGACAGCCTATTTATCAGCCGCCCATGTATCAGCCGCCTGAGCGGCAGCCTACGCAACAGCCTACAGATACCAACCAAGGCAGCGATAACACATTATAAAATCAAAATACAAGAACGGAGAAACTAAAATGGCAGCAAAAATCAGAATTAAGTGTCCGCATTGCGGAGAAGCAAACAATGTTTATTCAGTAAATGATCTTTGCCCTAAATGCGGTCAGCCTTTAGGGGGTGAAGAAGAAGGAAGCATTTATATATACCGTCAGGGTTCTCCTTACGGCATTGCAAGCGGCTTCGGATTGTATATAGACAATCAGCCTTACGGTCATATCGGCAATAAAGAGCTGTTGCGCATCCCTGTTAAGTTCGGCACGCATAACATCCACTCCGCTGTAGGCATGAGCAGAAAATGCCGCGACCTGCAGGTTACCGTCACACCCGAAAATCCCGCCGTTTACACAAAGGTTTACATCAAAGCCGGTTTCTGGGCAAATTCCTTTGTCGTTGAATACGTTGATCCTAAATTGTTGGATCTATAAAGAAATAGATACGGGCAAACCTCAAGGTTCGCCCGTATCTATTTTTTGGAAGTGGTAGTCGCACTTTGGTACAATATAAGCACAACACAGTTCATCATTGATGGATTGAGTGTTGTGCTTATTTTTGTTATAATAAGAATGCAATGACTGACGGGGCGCACTTAGAACTTCGCGTTCGGAATAAAAACTGTCAGCCGCAT
>JAZNBA010000056.1:0-36584 GCA_045586785.1 Eubacteriales bacterium
GTTTGCCAATGTTCGTCACCGCTTTACCGTTATATTCGCTGGGTATAATTACTTCGGCAGGCATGTTGTTTACATCCTTCGCCTTGATGCTGTATGTACCGTCCGAAAGCTCGGTGAAAGTGAAGTATGAAGCCGGCGTCACCTTGGTGCCGCAGACGGAGCACGTGCCGTTCTGATATGTATGCTTTGCCTTTGCCACTGTTTCCTGCTTCACCGTCACCTCGCCGCAAACCGAGCAATGCTTACCCTCGGTAAGTCCGGTCTTGGTGCAGGTAGGCGCGACCGCCGCGTCAATAACCTCGGTGTGAGCTATCATATCGATCGGTGTCTGCGCCACCAGTATCTCGCCGCAAACAGAACAATGCTTACCCTCGGTAAGTCCGGTCTTGGTGCAGGTAGGTGCGACTGCCGCGTCGATGACCTCAACGTGAGCACAATTACAGTTATAATCCGGCGTTACGACCTTAAACGGCGCGTTATTTGAGCCGATAGTGATATTTTGCCATTGCTGCTCGGTTCCTACATAGTTGATATTGGTAAACTTTGAGCAATTGTTAAACGCGTCGTTGCCGATACTTATCATATCAGCGGGAATGACCACAGCGATAAGACTGCTGCAGCCGTTAAACGCACCGTTTCCGATGCTCGTCATACCTGCGGGAATGACTACGCTGTTTATAGCTACGCATCCCGAAAAGGCACCGTCACCGATGCTCGTCACCGCTTTGCCGTTATATGTTGAAGGAATAACGACCTCGGCGGGCATATTATTGACATCTTTGGCTTTAACACTGTAAGTACCGTCAGGCAGCTCAATGAATATGAAATATTCGTCAGAGGTAGACGGTTGATTTTCGCCGCATAGTGTGCATATGCCGTTCTTATATTCGTGCTCACACTCCAGCGGATAATCCTCCTCGAAAAACGTATTCATCAGCAAATATATCGCGTCATTTGCGTCAACCTTTCCGCTTTTATCAAAATCCGCGTTTTGCGTGATGGGATAGTCGTCCTCGAAGAATGTGTGCATCAAAAGATAGATGGCGTCGTTGGCATCAACCTGACCGTTACCGTCAAGATCGCCTGTGAGCGCGCTGACCGACAGTGTCATCAACACAGCCACAGCCACGATGCATATTATGACCGCTGTTTTTCTGAATAAGCCTTTCATTTCCCTGCCTCCAAAGTTTTTTGCTATGTATTATCAAACATTTTTTCCATTAACTTTCATTGTATCACATATTTACTTGATTTTCAATATATAATGCAAAATAATTCAAAAAAATACGGCAGACTGCTCGTCTGCCGTATTTTTATGCTTTTTTAATACTGATATTTATTATCAGGCCCACGATGGAAAACGCCACTAAGACGCCGAAGGTGACCGTCAGGCTCATACCCGACATAAGCGTGGGCACGAAGGACGCGGGAATAAGAATAAGATTGAGTATGGGGAAATTAAGTCCAAAATGCTTTTTGCCGTAAAACGCAGACACAAACGCCGAGGACATAGTGGGCGAAAATCCGTAAGAAAATCCGCATAAAAGCAGTCCGATAACACCCGCGACCGTCACGCCGAAGGCGTAACCGATAAGTGTCAGCACGGTAGCAACAATTACAACACCGCTGGTTATATATTGCGTCTTGCGCAGTCCCAGCGCGTCAAACAGCGCGCCCGAAACTATTCGTCCGATACCGTTGCAAACGGTAAGCACGCCGGCAAGCAGCGTCGCCGACTTCGCCGCGCCCAGCGCCTCAAACTGTCCTTTAGCGCCCGCGATAGCCGTACTTCCAACTGCCGCGAACAAAATAAAGAAGACAAACAGCATCCAGAACGAGGCTCGCTTCAGCATCTGAACCGAATTCAGCTCCTCGCCCGTCTCACCTGCCGCCCGCTTGCCCGAGGGGGTCGGGAAAACCAGATCCTTTGGCGGCATTTTTATAACAAGCGCCGCTATAACGAATATAACTGCCAGCGCGACGCCGAGGATAAGATACGTAGTTCTCCAGCCGATAGCATCAATATCGAACATAGTAACAGCCACGTTGCCCAGCAGCAGCGTCGAAAAGCCGAAACCCATCATAAGCGCACCCGAGGATATGCCGCGCAGGTCGGGGAAATATGCGTTTACAGCCGCGATGACCGTGTTATACACGATACCGATACCGCTGCCCGTCATAAATCCATAGCCGATATACAAAAGCGCAAGCTGATTCGCGCCAAGCGCGGACACTATCGTGAATCCGCCGCCTACCAGTGCCGCCGCAATCAGCATACGAACACATATCGACAGCTTTTTTGCCAAGAGTCCCGAAACGAGACCGCCGATGCAGAAAAAGCACATAGTCAGAGTAAAGTTAAAGTTAAGCTGTGCGGCATTCCAGCCGAAAACCTCCGAAAACGGAGCTTTTATAATGGACCAGGCGTAAATGATGCCCGCGAAAAGTAGCACCACCGTGCCGAGGACCAGCAGTCCCCAGCGTGTTTTAAGTCTTTTATCCATAACGGCAACCTCAGGATTTATTTTGAGAGTTTACAAGGTCGCCCGCGCCGTAGATCTTGCGAAGCTTGGGCTTTTCGATCTTACCCGTAGGGTTACGGGGTACGTCCGCAAAAATTATCTTGCGAGGACGCTTATATCTGGGAAGTCCCTTGCAAAATTCGTTTATATCATCTTCTGTGCAAGTAGCATCCTTTTTCAGCTCGATTATCGCCGCCGCTATCTCACCCAGACGCACGTCGGGCAGACCAATAACGGCAACATCCTTTATGGCGGGGTGCGCGCTGAGGAAGTTTTCTATCTGAACGGGGTACAGATTTTCGCCGCCCGTGATGATAACGTCCTTTTTGCGGTCCACAAGCCAGACAAATCCGTCGTCGTCCTGCATTGCCATATCGCCCGTGCGAAGCCAACCGTCAGCACTGATGGTGGCGGCGGTAGCGGCGGGATCGTTAAAGTAACAGGTCATCACGCCGGGACCGCGCAGGCAAAGCTCGCCTACGTCGCCTTGCTTAACAGTATTGAGTTTTTCGTCGGTTATCTTTATCTCCCAGCCGTAGCCTGCGATACCGATAGCGCCTACCTTGTGTATGTTCTCAACACCCAGGTGCACTGCGCCGGGGCCTATAGACTCGCTGAGGCCGTAGTTTGTATCATACTGATGCGTGGGGAAATATTCCATCCAGCGACGGATAAGACTCTGGGGCACGGGCTGTGCGCCGATGTGCATAAGCCGCCATGCGGACAGGTCATAATCAGACAGCTTCAGCTCACCCGAATCAAGTGCCGCCAAAATGTCCTGCGCCCACGGCACAAGCAACCAGACTATACTGCATTTTTCTTTTGAAGCCGCCTCCAGCACAAATTCAGGGCGTGTTCCCTTGAGCAGTACCGCCTTGCCGCCCACGAGAAAAGAACCAAACCAGTGCATTTTCGCGCCCGTATGATAAAGGGGCGGAATGCAGAGGAAAATATCCTCGTGAGTCTGTCCGTGATGCGCCTGCTCAACACGGCAGGAGTGCATCAGTGAGCGATGCTTGTGCAGTATCGCCTTGGGAAATCCCGTTGTACCCGACGAGAAATATATAGCCGCGTCGTCATCCTCGGTAAGACCGATGGAAGCAAATGAGGACGAGCAGTCAGCCGTCATCTCAGAGTAATCATCCGCAAAGGTGGGGACGATACCGGGACCTGCGTATATAAGCAGGCGGTTGCGGCTGATCTTGTCCGCGATCTCCTCAACACGGCCTATAAACTCGGGACCGAACACCAGCACGTCCGACTCGGAAAGGTTAAGGCAGTATTCTATTTCATCCGACGAATAACGGAAGTTCAGCGGAACGGCAAGCGCGCCCGTCTTGAGTATGCCGAAATAAACAGGCAGCCACTCAAGGCAGTTCATCATAAGAATTGCAACCTTGTCGCCCTTGCCGATGCCGCGTGAGGTAAGCGCATTTGCAAAGCGGTTTGCCTTTTCGTTAAACACGCGCCAGGTAATTTCGCGGCGATACGTAGCGTGAGCTGTGGGTTGGACAAGCTCATAATCACGCCAGGTAAGACGCCTTGTTTCCGCCTGCTCGGGGTTGAGCTCAACCAGCGCCACCTCGTCGCCGTAAAGAGTATTGTTTTGTTCAAGCACATCAACGATAGTCATAAAAATCAAAATCCTTTCATGGTGCAAAAGACCGCAGCCATTGGCTACGGTCTTTTCACTGAGAAAATCAATGCCCGCTTTATGCCAATGCCGAAAATGCCATGCCGTAATAATAAGCACGGTAATAATAGGCATATGCATAGCATGCAACAGCGAACACGACGGTTTCCTCCGTATTATTTTAATCAACTACAATATATCATATAAAACGAAAAATGTCAAGATGTTTTTCGGTTTATTATAACATACATCCGTTTATTCTACCAGCCGAACAGGCACACTTACGTTATGCTCGGCATACGTTCCTACCCACATCGCATCGATATAGGTATCAAAATCAAACGCCAGACAATATTCGCCTTCAGCATTAAAGAAATCCGACGGGAGCGCCACCGCGCGCTCATAGACGATGGAATCTCCGGGCTCAAAGCAGTCTACCGGAATATTCTGCGCAAATTCATTTACCCATTCCGTCTTATCTACTATCTCAAAAAAAAGCTGCTCACCGTCACCTCTGACAAAGCGCGCAGTGGTGTTCTTGCGGCCGATCCACACCTCATGATCTGAATTATTCGTAACGGTGATGCGCATTTTCACCACCTTGCCAAGCTTGTACGAGGAACGTGAAAATGTAAATTTGTATTCGATGCCGTCAATATTTTGCGTATGCCCGTTCGGCACCTTGAGGGAATAACCGAGCATTTGCCCTCTGACGGTGTACTCATCAATTTGGCGGTAACGGGCACTGTCAGAGTACCAATCAAACGCGCCGCAGGCGCACAGTCCAAGCATAATGACACACAACAATATGGCTATGACTATTTTATCTGTTTTGTTCATATCGATCCCTCCCCCAAATTCAGCATATTATCGCTTGTTTTCAGTATACTTATCACGGTATAAGCTGTCAATATGATTTACCAATTTTTAACACCGCATTTCCAAAATATTTACATTCAATAAACCATTTCGACATCCGCACTTGACATTTTTCGGGTTTTCATATATAATAAATTATCAAAATATTCGGAGGCAGAAATGCATATTACCATAACAGGCAAAACAGGCAGCGGAAAGACCACCATAAGCAAGCTCATACGCGACGAGCTGGGCTACGAGCGTTACAGCACGGGCGAATATCAGCGCGAGATCGCGGCGCAGATGGGCGTTGACATGGTCGAGATGAACGAGATCATGCGCAACAACATTGAATATGACAATATGATCGACTCCACAGTTGAGCGCGTTTCCATCGAGCGCGCGGCGGACAAGCTGATCTTTGACTCCCGTATGGCTTGGCATTTCGCCGTCAAGTCCTTTAAAATATTTGTTTCCATTGACCCCGACGTTGCGGGCGAGCGTGTTTTTGCCAATCCCCGCTCCGAGGAGCCGTACACCAGCGCGAAGCAGGCGTCTGAGCAGCTGACCGCCCGCTCCACCGCCGAAAATCTGCGTTTCCGCACCATATACAGCGCGGACAACTATGACTACGCAAACTACGACCTTATCATCGACACCACCTATTCGGATATTTCGGACTATATGCCCATTATCCGCGAGGCGCTGGACGCTTACGAGGCAGACCCCGACGCCTACCGCCGCCGCATTTATATCTCGCCCAAGTCACTGATCGTGTCCTGCCAGGGCGGTGACGACGGTGAAATAATAATCGTCCCCTACAAGGGCAAGCACTTCGTTGTATCGGGTCAGAACCGCGTCAGAGCCGCACTGGAGGCGGGAGATAAGTACGTTATCGCAAATATTCCCGAAATTGAATAAAAGCAAGCAATCCCCGCGCGAGGTGGCGCGGGGACTCTTGTTTTTACGTCCAACCGTTACCGGCATCGCTGGGCGGCGTAGTTGCGACTATATTATCATACTGCTCTTTTGTTATATAGTTGTTGTAATAAAGATATTCCACACGCCTCTCCCACGGTGTCGTATATAAAAGCATATCTTTCTCCAATGTTTGCGAAACACCTTTGGAAAAGTCGCCGCTTTGAATCATTGCGGTATATGTGAGATCGCCGCCATTTATCATAGCATCGATAAAATTGTCATTAAACCGACCGTTTACAATAACGCTTTTGGCATATAAAGCATTCCCATTATCGTTATATACCCTTGACGCAATAAGAAATCCATCGTAGTAAAGACCAAAAGTAATCGATGCATCTGCAATTGGCTCAAGAATAAATTCCGCGGTCGGTGCAGCCGAAGCTGTTTCGGTACTACCGTATACCGCAAGGCCGAATCCCCCCTGCTGCTTTTTGTCAAAATAAATCAACTCTCTTTGTATAGAACGAATTCCGTATCCGTCGGGTAATGTGTCAACGTCAAAGCTAACATATAAAAGAGGTGCGTCAACCGATGTTTCAAAGCTGAATTTCCCTTCATTGTCTGTATATACAGACGACAGATATTCATATGCATGCTCATAACCCGAAAAGTCGAGATGAGGCTGATAGCCCATTATCGCATCTCGAGGGTTCGGATCCCATGCTTTTTCGGAATATATAATTTTATAAATATCCACCTTAATTTCGGATAGATTCATGTTATCGGCGCATGAAATTAAGCCTTTTATGGTTTCAGTCGTGTCTGCATACACAACTGTTGTTTCAGCCGGCGTGGCGGCGGTGGTTGTATCTGCGGAGGTGTCGTTTCCTACGTTGTCGGGCGTGCCGTCAGGCGTTTTGTCAGGCGCGTTACAAGCGGCGAGTGTTGACAGCAAAAGCGCCGTCAGCAGAAAAATACACATAATTTTACGCATGGTTTATACCTCCGTTTTTTAATTTGGTGTGTTACTTCACTCTTGTGCGCCTTCCCCAGCGGGGGAAGGTGGCAATCGTGTTCCGCGACAGCGGTTATACCGTTGCTTGCAACGGTCACGATTGACGGATGAGGTGTAAAAATATGTCCTACAGATAGCAATCATCGCACCAATGTGTGATACCTCATCCGTCGTTAGTCGCTTGCGACGTTTGACACACTTCTCCCACCGGAGAAGGCTGACAAAACGTTCGCCCAGCGGATGAAGTACGATCAACTGCGACGTAACAAACCCATTTTTTTCTTTTCGGCAGCTCCCTGCCTGATTTAATTATATATTATGGATAATTTTTGTCAATACTCCCAAATGTTTGTTTACACCCCGTTTTCACAAGTTTAACAATTTGTGCGGTGTGCACAACGGATTTCCCAAAGAACCCCGCGCGAAAAATTTCGCGCGGGGTTCAAAATTGCTCTATTAATTTAAAAATTTTTGCCGGTTTTATAAATCGCAGATGTTATTTAACCTTTCAAATGCCACCATATCCGTCCGAACCTCGGTCAGCGGTGTGATGGAAATAAATCCGTCGGCAACGGCGTTTATATCTGCCATAGCGTCGTTGGGATCGCGGCGCACAGGATCGCCCACCTGAATATATTTTCCGTCACTGCGACATACAAATTCGTCGCTGTAAAACATACCTCCCTGCCGCGTTATACGTATACCGCGGCTTTTTTCGGTAGGAAAATTTATATTCAAAAGATGCGCGTGAGCAAACAGCTCTTTGCTTAAAATATATTCGTACACCCCCTCAAGCTCGGGCAACGCGTATTCAAATCCGTCCACATCGGTGGACAGCGCAATCGCGCGCACGCCCAGCCGTGCCGCCTCAAATATCGCGCCCACGGTGCCGGAATACGCAATGTCGTGACCAAGATTATAGCCGCGATTGATGCCCGAAATCACTACGTCGTACTGCCGATGCAGCCCCGTAATGCCAAAGCGAACGCAGTCCGCAGGGGTTGAGTCCATAGACCACGCCTCGCAGTCCACACCAATATCGGCGCGCACTATCTCAACAGCTCGGAAAAAGTCGATAGCCTGACTCTTGCCGCTTTGCTCATATTTTGGCGCGACCACCGTCACCTCACCCAGCTTTTGCGCCCACCTTACAAGATGCGGCAGTGCGGGCGCGTTTATGCCGTCGTCGTTGGTTATCAGAATTCTCATAACCAGCCCTCGTTATCAGCTTTGTAGTCGCGCAAGATGACGTCCGCCTCGCCAAGCAGCGCCTTCATTTGCTTTTTGCTGTAGACCGTGGCACCCGACGCACAGGCATGACCGCCGCCGTTGTAGCGCTCGGCAAGCTTATTTATCGTCACGAATCTTGAGCGCAGACGAACGCGGATGGAGCCGTCATCACACTCGATAAATGCGATCCAGATAAGACTGTCCTTGATGGAGTCCATATGCGACACAGTAGCACTTGCCTTCTCCATCGTCATGCCGAACTTCTCTTGCATTTTCTTATCAACGAAAAGATACGCGACGCCGTTCTCGGTGCGCTTTATGCGCCCCAGAATATAGCTCTGGAACTTCAGGTCCTCAAAGTCCTTCATATAAAGGTGAGCGTATATTTTATCGGTGTCAATGCCCAGATCAAGCAGCATACCCGCAAGGCGCATGGTGTCGCCCGACACAGAGCGAAAACGGAATCTGCCCGAATCGGTAACGATACCCGTGAAAATATACTCCGCCGCTTGCTTGTTTATTTTCAGCTCGTCTCGGAAAGTGTAATAAAACTGCGCAATAAGCTCGCTTGCCGAGCATCTCTCGGTCTCCACCCAGCAAACGTCTCCATAAGGCGCGATATCAATGTGATGGTCTATCTTGACTATCTCGCGGCACAGCGCGTATTTGGGATTTGAAATGCGCTCCGCCGTGGCGGTGTCAATAACGATACCCAGCGCGGTGCTGTAAAAATCGTCCTCGCGGGGCTCGTCCTCGTCACCGAGAAACGCCATATAATCCGAATAGTCGCTGTTGAGCAGGTATATCTCTTTTTCGGGATAAGTCAGGCGCAGTATCTCGCGTAGTCCCTTTGTAGAGCCCACGGCATCGCCGTCGGGGCGCTTGTGGCGGAAAATAATAATTCTGTCGTATTGTTTTATTTTGTCAAGTATTTGCCGCATTTTCTCGTTGCTCATTCCGTCACCTCCGTCAGCGCTACAAGATCGGACAGCATATTCATCGCCGCATCCTTATCTTTAAGCGTGGCGCCGCTTGCCTTTTCGTGACCGCCTCCGCCGTATTTTTTAGCTATGGGATTGATATTGTATACGCTTGAGCGGATCTCCGTCCACACACCGTCCTCGGCTTCGGTAAAGTTGACCCAAATATCGACTCCGCGTATGTCCGACATAACATTGACCATGCCGCGTGACAGCGTAAAGCGCTCAAAGGGATAGCTGTCCGCCTCCTCGCGGGGCGTGTATATGTAAGCGACCTTGCCGTTTTCTGTGAACTTTATTTTAAGCACGAACTGGGCGCGCAGCTTCATAAAGGCAAAATCGTCGGCGTAAAGATTGCGATAAATATCCGCGGTGGAAAAGGACTGCTCCATCAAAAATGAAGCCAGCTTAAAGGTGCGCGACGAGGTGGAATCGTAACGGAAGCGACCCGAGTCGGTTATCATACCCGTATAAAGCGCCTTTGCCGCCGCACTCGTCAATCTCAGACCGCCCTCCATAGCCAGCGCCGCGATAAGACCGCAGCAGCTCTCAAAGGAGGTGTCTGTCACCTCCACCTCTGCTATCTGCTCACAGAAAATATGGTGGTCGATGCGGGCGGTCTTTGCCGCCAGCGTGTATCTTTCATCGCTTATCAGCGACTTTGCCGAGGTGTCAAGAATTATGGCAAGCGCGCCGCTGTAATCCTCGTCGGCTACGTTATCCATAGGTACGTCGCACATAAAGCCGTATCTCTCGGAAGCGTCACCCACGCAAAGCACGCGCTTACCCGGATAATTGTGCTCAATAATGTGGCGCAAGCCAAGCTGGCTTCCCAGTGCGTCTCCGTCGGGATTTTTATGGCGGTGTATGATCACTGTGTCATACGTCTCTATCAACTCAATAATTTTTTCAAACATTTTGTGTCTCCTCGTTTTTATATCTGGGGGGATCATCGTCAAAATAGCCCTTGTACTGTACCTGCAAAGTGCTGTTCGGGAACAGGTAACCGTGCAGATCAATAAAATAGTTGTCCGTCATGCTCGCAATATAGTCCACGACTATCTGGTGTGGGTCGGAGTCCTCATAGGGCGAGATTCGCTTGTAATGCGCCGCGTTGACGTAATCTATGTGGTGAGTAAAGATAGGCGAGCTTTTACGTCCGCGCTTTAAATCATCAAGCAGCTCTCCGTATATTTCCGCCATCATGGGGCGCACGGTGGTATCAAGCCGCGCAAATGACACGGAATTGTTGTATATCTTTTGATAATTGTCCATTTTGGACTTGCGAAGCGCCTTGAAATGCTTGCTGTCAAGCTTGATATACGGCTTGCCGTAGCTGTTTTCAATTACGTTTACAACCAGATTATTTATTATCTCGGCGTTTATCGAGCCGATATCCTCATTGACAAACATACTCTCCTGAGCGATCTTTGCGCGCATAGCATCCTGTCTGTCCTTACCGAGGTATGCGATAATATCAGACAGCCTAACTACCGCCGCCTCAAGCGTTGACGGTCTCCACGTGGTATTAAGTGCCGCGTCAACAGTGCAGCGCTCCACCATGCTGTCAAACTCCGCAAAGCTGTCCATCGGCACGGGATGATATTCTTCGCACTCTATCTCGCCGTTGTGGCTGGCAATGCCGTTAAGCGTCTGAAGGCTTATGTTATACGGAAAAATTGAATCCAGCACGCGGACTGACTGCAAATTATGCGCAAAGTGCCGTCCCGTAGCTGCAAAATGAATCTCGTCAAGATAAGACTCACCATTATGGGCAAAGGGCGGATGACCCATATCGTGCCCCAGCGCTATTGCCTCGATAAGATCAAGGTTTAAGTGAAGTGCCGCGCCTATGGTGCGCGAGATGCGCGACACCAGCTGGACGTGCAGGCTTCGGCGGGTTATATCATCGTTCTTACAAAGCGAGAACACCTGGGTCTTATCCGTATATCTGTTATAATACGGACAATGCATTATTTTATCTATGTCGTGAACAAAGGTGGGACGCCATACCGTTCCGCGATCCTTCGCGAGATTGCGGCGACGCACCACAAGATCGTTATCAAACGCTACGCCCGTACCGACTCCCGTGCTTTTTGACCTTTCAATAAGCTCGGTTATCTCGGCAGACAAAGCTTCATATTTGGGCATATATACCTTCCTTTTTATTTTATCTATATGTAAATTGATATTTTTTGCTGTACCTTTCATTGTATCATATATTGTCGCCATTTGCAAATACTTTTTCGAAAAAAGTCACAAACAAAATATACCGACAAATTTTTATCTGTCGGTATATCGTAAATTATTCAATTTTGAGAGATCAGTACGGCTCTGCAGGGCGAGCCTTCGGCGCCGCCGAGGTTAAGCGGTGTTGCGCTGAGTAAATACACTCCCTCGGGAACTTCCCCAAGGCGCACGCCCTCAAGCAGTACCACCTGAGCACCAAGCAGTACGTTGTGCACGGGTATTGGCGCTTGCTCGGGGCCTACCGTCTGGGACTCGTTGCCTACAAGCCATACACCCGACTTTGAAAACACCTCCGCCGCCTCAAGTGAGACAGTAGCCGCGCCCTTTATGAGTATGCGCTTGGCGCAATCCTCCGATACTGCTGCCGCACGGTGAAGTATGTCACGTGCATCGTCGGCACTGACAACGCCGTTATGCTCTGCCACGTAAGCCTCACCAACTGTTTTTTCAAGGGGTATTTCATCAATAGTCTTGCCGTCATTTATAAAATGATAGGGCGCGTCTATATGAGTGCCGTTGTGCGCGCACATACTGAATTCGGTCAGGTTATAAAGGTCGCCTTTATTCATATCATTCAGTATTTTTCGTTGAGGCGCGGGGTCGCCGCCAAATACAACGCATCCGAAAACCTCTTGGGATATATCATATATTTTCATAGTGGACTCCTTGAAATTATCTTTCATTGCTACCATTATAGCACACACATTGAAATATTACAATATAGGCGTGCGTTTTGTATGTTGAAATATTATAAGATATGTGGTATAATAATATAGATTTTTTTGAAAGGAGACAAGGCATGAAAAATAAGCTTACTATAGGTATTCTCGCCCACGTTGACGCAGGCAAGACCACGCTTTCCGAAGCCTTGCTTTACCTTTCGGGGAAAATTCGCAAATTAGGGCGGGTTGACCACAAAAACACGTATCTCGACACAAATGCCGTAGAGCGCGAGCGCGGCATCACCATATTCTCAAAGCAAGCCCGCTTTTCAAGTGAGAACTGCGATTTTATACTGCTGGACACTCCCGGTCACGTGGATTTCTCGGCTGAGACCGAGCGCACACTGTCCTTGCTGGACTACGCCATACTCGTCATCAGCGGCGCTGACGGTGTTCAGAATCACACGCGCACGCTGTGGCAGCTGCTGGAATTTTACGGCGTCCCCACCTTTATTTTTGTCAACAAGACCGACATCGCCATAAAGCTCAAGGAGGAGCTTGAAGCCGAGCTGGCATCAACGCTCTCGCCCCACTGTGTGGCGTTTTACGAGGATCAGTCCAAGCATGAGCTGGACGAAAAACTGGCACTCCTGCACGAGGACTTTCTCGAAAACTTTCTTTCGGGTGAACCTATAGAAAACGCGGACATCGCCTCCCTTATAAGCCAACGTGCGCTGTTCCCTTGCCTTTTCGGCTCGGCACTGCGCATGGTAGGTATAGAATTTTTACTTGATACGCTGGACAAATTCACACTGTCACCTGTATATGACTCTCCCCGCTTCGGCGCCAAAGTATACAAGATCGCCCGTGCCGGCTCCACGCGTCTGACTTATATGAAAATAACCGGCGGCACGCTTACCGCGCGGGACGAGATAAGCTACGTAAGTGCCGACGGCAAAAAGGTCAGCGAGAAAATAAGCCAGATACGCCTTTATTCGGGAGAAAAATTCGAACAAGTCGAAAGCGCCGAGGCAGGCGAAATATGCGCTGTCAGCGGCCTGTCGGCAACCTACGTCGGTCAGGGGCTGGGGATGGAAAGTGACGGTCAAAAGCCAATACTTGAACCCGTGCTGTCCTATCGCATAGGACTCCCTCCCGAATGTGATCCGATACTGTATTTCCCAAAGCTAAAGGAGCTGGAGGAGGAAGAGCCCTCCTTGCACCTTTGCTGGAACGACGAGCTGAGTCAGATAGAAGCGCGGCTCATGGGAGATATACAAATAGACCTGCTCAAAAGAATGATATACGATCGCTTTTCTGTCATGTGCGAATTTGACGCAGGCAAAATACTGTACAAAGAAAAGATAGCGGCAAAGACGGTAGGCGTCGGTCATTTCGAGCCGCTTCGCCACTATGCCGAGGTTCAGCTGTTTATGGAGCCTCAGCCTCGCGGAACGGGTCTTGTATTTGACACGCGCCTGCCCGAAAACAGTCTTGACACCAACTGGCAACGGCTCATTCTATCGCACCTATACGAAAAAAATCACCGCGGCGTGCTGACCGGCGCGGTGCTGACCGATACAAAAATCACCCTCGTCGCAGGTAAGGCGCACTTAAAGCACACCGAGGGCGGTGACTTCCGCGAAGCAACGCTGCGCGCAGTACGACACGGACTTATGAAGGCAGGCTGTGTACTGCTTGAGCCGTTTTACAAGTTCCGTCTTGAAGTGCCGGCGGAATGTGTCGGACGCGCCATGTCCGACCTTGGCGCACGATGTGCGGAATTTGCCATAGAATCATCGGGCGAGGACTTCTCCGTCATATGCGGACGGGGTCCCGTTTCCGAGCTTCACGGATACACGCGCGAGGTTATTGCTTACACCCGCGGACGCGGACGGCTGTTCTGCACCTCAGACGGCTACGATCCCTGCCACAATTCCGACGAAATAATCGCCGCCGCGTGCTATGATCCCGAAGGCGACCTTGAAAACACGCCTCACTCGGTATTCTGCGCCCACGGCGCAGGATTTGTAGTGCCGTGGCAGCAGGTGGACGAATATAAGCATCTTGAAGCCAACGTTGCCACCTCTGCTCCGTCGGAAAGCATTATACCCCAAGCCAAACACCTTGCCAAGAAATACAACCTCAGTGACGACGAGCTGGAAGCCATTATGCTGCGCGAGTTCGGTCCCATAAAACGCCGCCGCTACAGCGAGCCCCGTGTCATCACTGCCTCCAAGACAAAACGTGTCAAGAAAAAAGATGTTACCGCAAGCGAGCCACTTATCATAGTTGACGGTTATAATATCATTCACTCATGGGAGTCGCTGACGGAAACTGCCGAATACAGTCTGGAAAAAGCGCGTGAGGAGCTGATGAAAATACTCAGTAACTATGTCGCATTCACAAAAATACAGTTGGTTCTGGTATTTGATGCCTACCTTGTTCCCGACGGTCAGGGCTCGGATTTCATACACGACGGCTACCGCGTGGTCTATACCAAAAAAGATCAGACCGCCGACGCATTCATTGAAAAAATGATGCACGAGTTAGGTCCGAACTACAATATCCGCGTAGTAACGGGCGATCGACTTGTTCAGTATTCTGCCGTTCATTCGGGTATTTTGCGTATGACGGCCAAAGAATTTGAGGACGAAGTCACCGCCATCGGCAACGAAATTAATAATTTTGTCCGCAAGATTGCGGAAAATAAATAAGGGACTGAAATTATCAGTCCCTTTTACCATATAAACGGCAGCAATCTGTACTTTACTTTTTTCTTATACTCCGCATAGCCGTCAAGCTGCTCGGTCAACAGTTTTTCTTCGTTTATGATGCGAACTACCATAATTATCGGGTACGGGGCAAAGCACAAAAGCGACCACCAAGAGCCCAGCACTACGGGAATGGCGAGAAACAGCCATACCGTTACTGCGTACATGGGATGGCGCACGATGCTGTAAAGTCCCGTATCAACCACCTTTTGCCCCTCCTCCACCTTTACCGTGCGCGAAAGATATGCGTTCTCGCGCATGACTTCGGCATAAAGCGCGTAGGAAACAAGCAATATGACTGCCGCGGCGACGGTGACCCACAGCGGCATATGCGACCATCCGAATCGATAGTCAAGTCCCGCCACCACAAAGCCGCCGATAAACATAAGTCCCGACAGCGCCACAACGCCCTTTTGCGTGCCCTGCTTTTCCTTGGAGTCCAGTCGTCGCTTCAGCAACTCCGGCGCCTTTATAATCATTACCGCCCCCATGATCAGCATAGGAGCAAACAGCAACGCAATGAAAAGCCAACCGTACACATAATTCAGTGTTCCCGCAGGCAAGAACAGCATCACACCGACCAGCACAAGTCCTGCGAGGAACTTGGTCAGCGCGCTGAACAACAGCTTCATATTACGACAGCGCCTCCAGTATCTCGGCGGCGTTTGTATCCGGCTTGACCTTGGGCATAACCTTTTCGATCATTCCCTGCTCGTCAATAATAAACGTGGTGCGCACCACACCCATACTTACCTTGCCGTACAGCTTTTTCACCTGCCACACGCCGTAAGCCTGAATAGCTTTAAGCTCGGGATCTGACAACAGCACAAAGGGCAAATTATATTTCTCTGCAAATTTTACGTGTGATGCCACGCTATCCTTGCTGATGCCGATGACCTCTACCCCCAACGTCTCAAACTGCTTATACGCCCCCGCAAAAGCGCACGCCTGACGGGTACAACCGGGGGTATTATCCTTGGGATAAAAATATAAAACTATCTTTTTGCCGCGGAAATCCGACAGCGACACGGCTCTGCCATCCTTATCCGGGAGTGTAAACTCCGGAGCCTTCATTCCAACTTCAAGCATTGTTTTTTCCTCCATTTCAAAGCAAAAACCGACCGCAAAATTGCAGTCGGCTTATTTTTACAAATTATTTCAGTGCCATTTCAAGCCAGATAAGTCCCATTGAGAAGGCATCGTGTAAGCCTTCCTTAGAACCTTGACGGATAATTTTATTGGAATCCTTGGAATCTATGACCTGAATCAGTATCTTGTCCGGCACTTGATTTTCGCCGACCTTTTTATACGACATTATCTCAAGTATCAATATGCATTTTTCTTTCATATCGCCGTAGCATATGGTGTTACCTTCACGAACAAGAGGGCGACCTTTATATTCAAGATACTTACCGCTTACCTTTTGGCGTGTTTCTGTGTTTGCGCTCATTTCAGTACCCCTTTCATTTTTATCATTATATTAGTATATCATATTATTTCACATAAGTCAATGCACAATATGCAATTTTTACGTGTTATTTTGCACGATTCTGGTTATATTTGCGTCACCAGCTCGGAAATATCCTTACGCTTTTTTGTACGCAATGTGTCATCATCAGCGGCATATCCCAGCGTAATAACAAGATGCACCTGACGGTCAAGTCCGCAGATGCTGCGTATTTTACTGTCGTCAAGCCAACCGAGAATACAACTTCCAAGTCCTTGCGCCGTAGCCTCAGCGGTAATATACGCCGCAACTATACCGATATCTATAGAACGGTAATCGATTCCCTTGAGCTTTGAGCCCAACGCCGCAGTCTTGACATATGGCTGCTCCGAAATGACTATCATAATGGGAGCATCAGCGGAAAATTTATTCATCCCCATACCCATGCAAGCCTCGGCAACCGCTTTGGCTTTATCGCCATGACAAACTGTAATGTGATACGGCTGTCCGTTGCAAGCGGAGGGCGCGATGCGCGCCGACTCAAGTATTGCGTTAAGCTTTTCGCGCTCCACCTCGCGCGCGGTATTATATTTGCGGCAAGATTGTCTTGCCTCTGCAATTTCTCTGAAATTCATATATTTTCTCCTTTAAATAAATATCGGCTTCATTTTTGTCAAAGTATCGGCGGGCAACGGCTCGGGAAGCGTCATACACCAAAGCGACTCCGAACGGCAAGCGAGCGCATACTGACGCTCACCGCCCGCTACAGACCGTGCGTCGGCAGGTTTTGTGACAATAGGCAAGCCACCCTCCTCGCGGCGTCGAGATGACAAATATTCTCGTCCGCGCTTGTTTGCCGCAAGCAACTGAACATATGCGGGGCGGCTGCGGATATCGTCATCCGTGACACCGAGCAGCATATTTATCAATCCGCGGCGTACACGTGCGGCGGTATAATTGCTTGTCATCGACTCCTCAATTAAGCCATCATAACAGGTGGCACGCCTTGCCGCCGCGCATATTCTATCAGCAAGTCCGCCGGCAGTTTCTGCCGTGTTGCCAAAATTATTCACATCACACAAACGCAAAAATGTCAGTACATCCTGCCCGATATTGCTTATTTTTGATCCAAAAAATCCTCGTTTGTCAGCGTCCTGAATATACTCAAAGCTGTCGTCGGGTATGCGTCTCTGCCACTCCCAATAGTCACTCGGCCCTATCAGATTGCGCAGAGCCGTAGCCGACGCAAACTTTCCCGCAGTTATCGTTTCACTGTTATACGCCGAGCCTCGGCGGCGCACCGCCTCGATTTGCATTGTGTTGCCAAGACGACGTATCTCTTTTATATAAGCCAGCGCCAGAATATCGTTTGAGCCACAGTCAAGAGGGTAGCCTGTAACGTCCTCATACGCCTGAAAATATGCCGCGGCGCTGCCCATGCCCTCACGGCACAGCTTTTTATATGCTTCGGCAAATTGCTCGGTCTCAAGCACGCTCACGGCATCGGTCAAGCTTTTAACATCAGCCGACTCCGAACCGAAGCCGAGAGTATCGGCGCCAAGTCTGTTCAGGATATAAACGCCCGCTTTTGCAAAAAACTCGGCACCCGACGCGCAATACGGAAACGGCAATTCCACCACCAGATCAGCTCCTGAGCTGACCGCGCAGGCGGCACGAGTGAATTTGTCTGTTATTGCCGTCTCACCGCGCTGAACAAAGCTTCCGCTCATAGCGCAGATTATCAGCTCCGCACCGCGTTCGCGCAATGTGTCCAGCAAGTATTTATGACCGTTATGAAAGGGGTTATATTCGCATATCACACCCGTGATTTTCATTTTTATGCTCCTTGATGTTTTTTTTATCTTCAAAAAACTAAAATTTCATTTTTTCTCTTGTAAATTATCGTAAAATGTGTTATAATGCAAGTTGATGTTTATTTTAATTCTATATTTCTATCGGAGGTTTCATTCCTATGAACGTACTTGTTGTAAATGCGGGCTCCAGCTCGCTCAAGTATCAGCTTTTTGATACCGTCACCGAGACCGCTTATGCTAAAGGTATCTGTGAGCGTATCGGCGCGGACGGCTCTCTTATCGACCACCGTCAGCTGGTCAAGGGTCTGCGCGACAAAAAGGTCATCCCCATGAAAAATCACGCCGACGCTATGAAAATTGTAGTTGAGGCGCTCACCGATCCCGAGCTTGGCTGCATCAAGTCCATGGACGAGATCCAGGCTGTCGGCCACCGCGTAGTGCACGGCGGTCCTTACTTCTTTGAGAGCGTTCTGGTTACTCCCGAGGTTATCGATACACTCGAAAAGTGCCGTGACTTCGCTCCTCTTCACACCGGTGCTCACCTGATGGGTATTTACGGCTGTACCGAGGTTATGCCCACTGTTCCTCAGGTTCTGGTATTTGACACCGCATTCCATCAGACTATGCCCGAAAAGGCATACTTCTATCCCCTGTCCTACGATATGTACGAGGACTACAAGATCCGACGCTACGGTGCACACGGCACCAGCCACCGCTACGTTTCCGCTATCATGCGTGAGATCCTTGCTAAAGAAGGCAAGACCGAGGATACAAAGATCATCACCTGCCACCTTGGCAACGGTTCCTCCATCTCCGCTGTTCGTGACGGCAAGTGCGTAGACACCTCCATGGGTCTTACTCCTCTTGAGGGCGTTGAAATGGGCACACGTTGCGGCTCCATCGACCCCGCTATCGTTACCTTCATCATGGAAAAGAAGGGTTATACCCCTGCCGAGATGAATGACTACATGAACAAGAAGTGCGGTTTCCTGGGTGTTACCGGCGGATTCTCCGACTCCCGTGACATTGAGGATGCGGTTGCCGCAGGTCCTGACGGCGATCCGAACGCAGACCGTCCTCTGCCCGCATACGACAGAGCTAACCTCTGCTCCTCTGTTCTGTTCTATCAGATCAAAAAGTACATCGGCTCTTACGCTGCTGCTATGAACGGCGTTGACGCTATCGTATTCACCGCGGGGCTGGGCGAGAACAATCCTCGTCTGCGCGAAATGGTTTGCGCTGATATGCAGTTCCTTGGCATTGAGATCGACAACGAGCTCAACGCAAAGATGCTGCGCCAGCCCAACATAGTCAAGCTGTCTACAGACAACTCCAAGGTTGCCGTTTACCTCATCCCCACCAACGAGGAACTGGTAATCGCACGCGACACTGCAGAGATCGTCGGCAAGCTCGCAAAATAATTAAAAACAATTCAAGGGAAGCCAACAGCATGCTCTACGCACGCTGTTGCGGCTTCCCTTTTATTTTACCATATTGTAAGTGTTTTGGCAAGTACAATTTATTCTCCGAAAACTTTAACGCAAAAATCTTCCGTAAAGCTCTGCTTTGCCTCAAAATCCATTGCCGACACGTATATCTGCTCCAGCTTAAAATGGCAGTTGCCCACGTCAGCCAGTGCCGCCTTGGCGCCAAGCAGCATTTTTTCGTAGCAGCTCTCGGCGCGGTGTACCTCGTTAAGTACCGTGTCATCGGCGCATGCGCACATCTCACGCATATATATTTGCTCAGAATCCCGCGGCGCAGTTTGCTTCACGACCACCGCCGAGACTTGCCCGCCGTCAACCATAACACCGTCCACTCTGCGTGGGTCTATCGGGTCATACGACACCACGATTTTTATATTTTTGCGCTGTGCTTCACTGATGAACGCACGCAGAAGTATATCGGCGGTCAAAAAATTATCGTGTACTGCATAAACCGTGTCGCAATGCTCAAACGCTTCGGATGAGACACGCCCCATCATTCCAACGGAATCTATCAACGCGGTACGCGCGCTAAAGCCATCGCCGTCGGGAACACCCGACAGCATAGCAGAGGCGCGGGCTGTCACTTCACGCTCATTTAACAAGCGCTCACCCTGTGACCGTATTATATCACACATATCGGTACAGCCCTCAAGCCATTTGTACGCCCGTTTCCAGCACGCGTTTTTAACACGGTTTATGCGTTCTATCTCGTCCGCACGCTCACGTAGTGCATTCGCATCCCAGAAATCACCCAAATTGATCATCTGCTCACGTGCTCCCGGAAGCTGCGGCTCCCATGCGTGAGGCGGTGTTCCGTCAATGACTCCGACACATTTGCCTTCTCGCGTCATTATAATACCGTCAAGTGAGGCTGGATCTGATGAACAGTAATAATTCTCGCAATACCAACCTCGCGACTTAGCGTATTTTGCTACATCACGCATAAATCGGCTCTTGCCCGTACCCGGTCCGCCTTTTATAACATATATACGTTCTACCCTGCCGAACACCTCATGATAATAATTCTTAAAGCCTTCTCCGCTGTTTGAGGAGGCAAAATATCCGTCTATCTGCACGTTTATCACCCCTTTCACCTTTATATTATGACGTCTGCCGCAAAAATGACAAAAAGTCGGAGCTATGCTTCCGACTTTTTGCTTCCTCTGTCATTTCTGCACTATCTTGATGTTGGCAGGTACGATACCCGATTGCTCGTAAACTATCTCGTTGATAATGGCAATATCACTCTGTGTCAGTGTCTCTGCCTTGACTACCACGTTTATCGTGCCCGAGCTGATGACCGCCACACACTGTTCAAAGCCCTTTGCCACAATAAGTGTCTCGATATTGGACTCCGCCTCCATATCCTTGGCGATCTGACTGATGTCAGCCAGTGCCTGGGTCTTGGCAACATCATCTGTTTTGGCGCTGTCGACTACGGATTGAAGCACCTCAAGCGCTTCGTCACGGGCGCGTGCGCGGCTGACCTGAGTGGATGAAAAATAGCTGTCCGCAGTGCTCTGTGTAGGTGTGTCATCTTTATCCGCAGAAGCCGCTGTCGTATCTTCACCGTAAGACGAGCTCATTCCCGAGTCCTTATCATAGCCGTCAAAGCCGCCCTTATCGCGTCCCGCGAATACCACCACGTTCAGCACTACCGCCAAGCCTACCAGTAATACGACACCCGCAATTATCAGATTGCGCTTGCCAACCTTCTCCATGAATTTTTTCGCAGGGGAAACTTGCTCTTGCTCGTAAACCATTTTGATTACCTCCAGTTGTTTTGTTTGTTGTTGTGTTACATTATATTAACCGCATGCGCGGTATATGACCGATTTATGTTCCCGTAACATAAATTTTATTCGACCCAATATTATATGCCGCACTGAGCAATGATGTGAGCCGTCTTACAATAACGGGATCGGAGCCGCCGCGGCAAACAACGCCGATACCGCCGATGCGCGGCAGCTTTTCGGTTATGTACACCGCGCTCTCCGAGCTGCCACTGCCAATAGTTATGTATTTCGTCTGCACCTGACTTCCGTATGTATCGCTGTCACTTTTTATGTCTGTCGCATATACATATTCAAAGCCGCATTCAAGACTCACCGCAACAGTAACATCAGATACGCCGCCCACCTGCTCGCAAAGCCGTACTATATCTCGCCTAAGAGTCTCGCGGTACTCCTCAAGCTGCACCGTAGCGTCCGACTCCGTAGTATTCTGTGTATTGACCTTATTCTCTCTGCCTCCCGCTATAAGCAGCAGAACGCCTATTGCGGCAATTGCCGCAAGAATCAAAAGCTTTTTGTTTTTGAGCAATTGCTTGCCAAATATGCTTCTATCCATCATGTATCTCCATTTTCTCAACCGACCACCGCGCACTCACACCCCAAAAGGTCGGTAATATATTGCTCTATTTCATAAGGGTCGCGAAATATTGCTTTGCCAGAAAGTATCACCGTCACGCGGCCTATTGCCATCTGGCCCTGCGCATCGTACGTGTCCACTTTAACGTTACACTCCTGCTCGGATATGTCGAATTTTTCGCATATAATATCCGTAAGCTCGGCGGTTATGCTCTCCTCTCCCAGCGACATTATATATTGCTTGAATCGTTCATCATATTCGTCCCTCTGCTTATCAAACGAAATGTCAAATCCGCCGTCCGACAGCTCCCCCACAAACCCAAGCACACGAGTGATGGGAGATATAAGCAGTATCAGAACGCACAGACATCCAACAAATGTAACATATCTTCGAAGTCCGCCTCCATCGCCCTCGGGCACGAGCACGCCAATAAGTCCGACTATAAGCGCCGCCATAATAAGGCTCATCAGATATTCCCGCATATCAACCTCCTACCGCCGCCGACGTATGCGCAAGCAGTGTCAGCGCGAATATAAACATGACGGAACACGCGCATATAACAGCCAAAAAATAACCGTAAATGCTTGTCAGCTCGCCAAGCAGACGCGCCTCCTCCCGACATCCCAGCATACGCGCCGCCGTCCCCGAGAGCATTATCGCAAGCCTTATAGTTATGACAGATATGATGGTCGGTAAAAGCAGCAATACAATAATTATTATTCCGGCAACACCCACTGTCGAGCGTATGTATTTGACACTGCCCGCCACAGTCTTGAGGCTCTCTCCCACCGAGCCGCCTACGACAGGTATAAAATTCCCCGCCACAAATTTTGCGGCACGCGCGGCTATTCCGTCCGATGCCGATGCCAGCGTTGACTGCGCTGCCAGCACGGTCATGAGCAGCATCATAACAAAGCTTATTAGCACCGTATAGCTTTTTTTCACAAAAGCCGCAATGCCCGTCAGATCCACGTATGATGAAAACGCGGATGCTAACGCAAAGCCGAGACACAGCACCGTCACGGGCATTACCGTGCGGTTGCACAGCGTTTCACACACCGTCAGAAATATCATCATTGCCGAGTTGTTCACCGCTGCTGATGCAACATTTCCACCCATGGTGTACAACGTCCCCATTATCGGTATCATTGAGTTCGCAAGCACGTTAAGACGGTCAAGAAAATTTTTCACCATGCTTATGCTGTCGTATTGAAGCATTATGACCGCGCCCATCACCGCCGCCGTGCCGCAGATACCCACAACATTTTTTATCATATTTGAGCGCATCAATGAGCTGACCGTCCTGAGTAACGCCGAAAGCACGATCACACTCAACAGTGTCGCCAACAGTTTAAGCGCATTTCCAAGCTCAAGTCCCAAAACGCTCATCACAGTGTCCACTATGTACTCAAAGCCACTCATTTGATTGACAGCACCGTGTATCTCGTCAATATCCTGCGAGTAAAGTCCGTTTGGAAGCATATCCGCAACATCCTCGGGAATGCCGTCAAGCAGCTGCTCGTAGTCCTCGCTTATATCCTCGTACTCGGTAGCATAGGCGGTTATTGGCACGCACACGACGGCAAGCACGATGAACACGGCACAAAAAATACTTTTCAAAAATCTCATATGTTAAAGTCCTTTTACTTTCAATTTTCTACGTTCCCCATCCCAACACATCCGACGCGGTATTGATTATTGAGGTTATAAGCGGTAAGCTGAGCAGCAATATTTCGCATTTGCCTGCCATTTCAATGCACCCCGCAATACTTGCCTCGCCAACATCACGACATATTTCAGAGCAAATATGCGTTGCCAACGCAATTCCCAGCGCCTTCATAAGTATTGATCCAAACTCCGAAAGCGCCGACGACGCTATCATATCATTTATGTAATAATACACGGGCGACGCCAACGAAAGTGCCGCGCCAAACAATATAATATTTACCGCAACCCTGACGGGCACTGCCGCATCTGCACGTATCTGTTTTATAACAACAGCAGATACTGCCGCGATAACCCCTACGCCGCATATCCGTAATATTTGCATCACAGTCCAAAAATATCAGCTATATTATCAAACAGCACCCCGATCTCACTGACCAGCATAAGCAGTACGGCAACTATACCGCTGATTATTACCATAGTAGACTGCTCATCTCTGCCGTATTTTGAAAGTATCTGCGCAGACACCGCCACAATAAGTCCCGCGCCTACTACCTTAAATATCAATGTAATATCCATTCATTACCCTTTCCAAAGCAACATAACCGTCAAAATCTCGCAAACGGTTATTATATGACCTCTGTATTTTATGCCACGCCACGGGAGAGATCACTTGGTAAAGTATATGGTTTGTCCTCGCGGTATAGACCACAAAAGGACAAACTTTTGGTATATTAAAGGGCTGATAATCGTTGACAAAGCCAATAGGTTGTGATATACTTTAATTAATCTTATTTATATATAAGGAGATCATTATGAACACCATCAAGATCGACAAAAAAAATGTAAAAATGATTGCTCACCGCGGAGTAAGCGGACTTGAGCGCGAAAACACCAACGCGGCATTTGTAGCCGCAGGAAACCGTACATATTACGGTATTGAGACCGATATTCACAAAACCGTTGACGACAACTTCATCATCATTCACGATGACACCACCGCCCGCGTTGCCATCGATGATATGGTAGTTGAAAAGTCCACCTTCCAGACTTTGCGCTCTCTGCAGCTTACCGACCGCGACGGAACCCGCTCGCGCTCCGATCTGCGTCTGCCCACACTGGACGAGTACATCAACATAAACAGAAAATACGACAAATATGCCGTTCTCGAGCTCAAGAACGCGTTTGAAGAAGAGGAAGTCCTCGAGATCTGCGCACGTATCGAGGCACTGGGCTATATGGATCACGTTATTTTTATCTCCTTCGCATACGACAACCTGGTATACCTGCGCCGCAAATACCCTGATGCTAACGCGCAGTTCCTTACCTCCAAGTACGAATCCGGCCTTATCGAGCGCCTGAAGGCTTGGAATCTTGATCTTGACATCAAGCACACCGCTCTGACCGAAGAGATCATCAAGGAGCTTCATGACGAAGGCATCACCGTAAACTGCTGGACTGTTGACGACCCCGCAAGAGCTGAGGAGCTTGTTGGCTGGGGCATCGATATGATAACAACAAATATTCTCGAGTAAAATCATTTGAGGTCGGCTTATTTTAGCCGACCTCTACCAAAAATAAGGAGATTACTATGAAGTTCAACAAACTTTTATGCGCACTGCTTGCAATAGCAATGCTCATATGCGCAATTCCCGTAGTATCCGTCAGTGCAGCAGAGGCGACTGCCACTGTAAGCTACAGCTCCCCCGCTATCCCCGCAAATGTTGGTGATACCGTAAAGCTGACATCCTATGCTGTTGCTTTTACCAAAGCGGCTGTCACGGAAGCTGCTAAAATAACCTGGTCATCCGCTGACATTGAAATCAAAAACAACGCTGTCACTCCCACCGCCGCAGGCGTATACAAGCTGACCGCCACCGCAGGCACGGCGACAAAAACCGTATACCTTGTAGTCAAGAACGCAAACGATACCGAATACGTTTTGTACTACGACGATTTTTCTGACGCATCTCTTGATGAATACCGCGTAATACAGCAGACAAGTGGTGCTGTTTATTCGGTAGCCGACGGCAAGCTTGTGCTTGATGCCTCCAATGATGGCGACAGCTACATTCGTCTGCTGTTGCCCGAATGGCTGGGCGACTTCGGCGACTACGACATAACAACCTCGTTCACCATCACAAAAACCACTGCCAAAAGCAGATGGCTGTCACTGATGGCACGTATCCAGAACAATAATTATCCCTACTGGCAGGCGGCTATCCGTCAGAACGCAAAGGCGTCCAACGGTACCGAGATCACCGAACGCGATTCCTCCAACAAGTGGAACGTTACTCATACCGCCCCCTTTACCGAGGATATTTCCTCTTCCAAATTTTACGAGTTTAAATATTCGCTCAAGGGCAAAAATGCCGCTACCTACATCAACGGCAACCGTGTTCTGTACTCCACCACTATGACATATGAGACCGGCGATATAGGCTTTAACCTCCGCGGTCTTGCGGCAAAATACGACTATATCAAGGTCGCTCTCGCGCTGGAAGAGGTCAAGGGTGCTGACCACTCGCTCAACGAGGTAAGAGATCCCTCCTCCAATATCATTCTGACTCCCGCTATGGTTTCATACGTTGACAGCGCGGCAGTGCTCAATGACATTCAAAAGAATTCTCCCGCTGTTGCGGTTCTCTATGTCAACAGCGCGCTTGATGTAATTGATGCCGCAGGCACTAAGCTGACAACCCTTGAGGATGCCCTCGAAAAGCTTGACAACAAAATAATTCCCGCATTTTACCTGAAGGATCAGGACAGCATCACGGCTATCAGAACTTATCTTGCCAAAAACAAAATGACAGACTTTTACTTTATGTCCGACAACGCAGATATAGTAAAGTCCGCACGTCAAAAGTATCCTTCCTCGCTGGGTATTCTCGACTGCACCGCACGCACCGTAGCCTCCAAGGCAGACCTTATCGCAGTCCGCGATGATGCCAACAAGAGCTACGCAAAGGTAGTAGTGCTTCCCGAATCCGCAATTACATACGATAACGTTCAGTTCCTGCAAACACTTATTATGACCGTATGGTCCAAGACCGCCGACACCAAAGCCGCTTACCTTAAAGCCATCACCGCAGGCGTCAACGGCATGGTCACATCCGACCGCGCAACCCTTGAAAATATGTTCACTGAGTATTTCCTCAAGAACACAATGATACGTCCCATCAACATTATCGGTCACCGCGGCGTTCCCTCCCTCGCACAGGAAAATACGCTGGCAGGCTCCATACTTGCCTACGAAAAGGGCGCCAACATGATCGAGATGGATATTTATCTGTCCAAGGATAACGTCATTGTTGTAATGCACGACGACACCATCGACCGCACCACCAACGGCACAGGTAATACCGAATCCTTCACATATGCCGAGCTGCAAAAATTCGTCGTAGACGCAAAAACGGAATTCGCAACCCAGCCTATCCCCACACTCGAAGACTACTTCAAGGAATTCAAGGGTAAAGACGTACTGCTTGACATCGAAATAAAGAGCAACGCAAGCCTTAACATTGAAGCTGAGCTCAAAAAGCTTATCGACAAGTACGATATGGCAGATCAGGTGTTCGTTATCACGTTCAGCGAAGCACATATGAGAAGCATGCGCACCAATCTTCCCAACGTATCCGTAGGTTATCTCTCCTCATCGGTTGCGCTTAACGAATCCGAGCCGCTGGTCAGCCTTGAGAATATACTCAAGAAGATACAGCCCTTCGGCACATCATACAATCCCTCTTATGCCAACGGCTCACTGGGTCCCAATCTGATGCGCGCGGGTTCTTACCGCGGCGTAACCTTCTGGCCCTACACCATCAACAACAGCGGTGATTTCCATAACTATATGCTCTACGGCACATACGGCATAACCACCAACTATTCGCAGTATGTTACAAACTATGCCAAGCGTCTCACCGCGCCCGCAAGTGAGGTTGAAGTTACCGCAGAAGGCGTTGACTTTATGCTGACCAAGACCACCTACGGCCGCAAGAGCTCCGATGCCAAGGATGCTATACTTGTAACCGTTGACTCCGACGGACTTGACGTAAAATACGAAAACGGAAAGCTTTCCGCAACGGGAAGCGGTACAGCTACAGTATACTTCCGTCTGGCTGTCCGCACCACCTCAGGTCAGACCTACCAAATCTGTTCCGAGCCCGTAACCGTTTTCACCAAGTCCGCAGAAACCACTCCTGCGGAGACAACAACGGTCGCCCCCGATACCACTGTACCCACAACTACAGCTCCCACCGTTGAAGACACTCCCGTCACCACCGCGCCCGAGACAAGCGGCGGATGCGGCGGATCTGTTGTACTTGGTGTTATGGCGTGCATAATTCCCGCGGCAGTTGTTATCTGCAAAAAGAAAAAACAATAATTTAAGAAAGGAAGATATACTATGAGCCTTCCTATACATCCCAAAGCTAATTTCAGAGTTATGTCGGCAAATTTGTTATTTGACAGCACCGCGGAACAGCGCGCTCCCCTAATAGTTGACAATATGATGTATTATCTTGCCGACGTCATAGGGTTTCAAGAGGTAAACCAGGTCTTATACGACAACGTGCTCGTCAAGCTGACCGAAAACGGCTACGGCATAACCTCGGCACAGCCCGATCCCAATAATATGCGCGACAGTGAAAAAAACTCGCTTTGCAAAAAGTATCCCTCACGAAATATGTTTCCCATCGCATACAAAGCCGATCTCTATGAGGAGGTCGAGTCGGTATTTGCTATGTATCGCTCCACCTGGACATATACCAAGGGCTTTACAGCCGCCGTATTCAAGGTCAAGAAAACAGGCAAGCTGTTCGCCATGATGAACACCCACGCGGCGTTGGTGCTTAAAAATTATGGCCTTGACCGTACAAATGCGGATCTGGGCGCCGAGTGGCGCGCTGACAACGCCGCAGAGCTGATCGCCGAAAAGGACAGAATAATTAAAAAGTACGGCAACATTCCCGTATTTCTCACAGGCGACTTCAACGGTAATGAGACTGAACAATACTACTCCGACATTCTCTCCGGCGGTATGGTCAACTCAAAATACGTTGCCACCGAATCCGCCTCCCTGGGACTTTGCACCTTCCACGGCTGTCCCGGCAACGCACCCGCTGAATCCGATACCGCGGCTATCGACCACGTGTTTGTCACCGAGGGTACAGACGTAATCGTCCACAGCATCGAAACACGGCAGGAGGCGCTTGACGCTACCGACCACTGCTTCGTATACGCGGATATAATACTTTAAATAAAAAATGCAGGGATCCCGATCCCTGCATTTTTTATAATCCCACCATCCGGAATATTGACATTATCCCACAGTCGTGGTAAAATATTATCAACAACATTTTACGATTGGAACGCATATGGAAAACAACACAAGATTTTCTCCTCCCCTTAGCGGAAACATACTGAAATACATAGCCGCTCTGTCCATGCTACTGGATCACATTGGAGTTATTTTCTTCCCAAACGAACCCGCATTTCGCATTTTGGGACGTCTGGCGCTGCCCATATTTGCGTATATGATTGCCGAGGGCTGCCGCTACACACGCAACAAGCTACGTTATTTTCTGTACGTTTTCGGACTTGCCGCCGCGTGCCAGTTGGTCTACTTCATATACGACGGCGATACCTATATGTGCATTCTCGTAACATTTTCGCTGGCGATACTCATGATATACGCTCTGCAATTTTTCAAAAAATGCTTATTTGACAGGTACTGTCCCATCGCAAAAACGGTATTTGCCGGAGTGATATTCGCCGCAACGGTCAGCGGCACTTACGTGCTCAATATGTTCCTGACCATCGATTACGGCTTCTGGGGCTGTATGTTACCCGTATTCGCTTCCCTGCTTCACCCAACTGCGAACGCGCCTGACCTCTTCAAGCGCATTGACCGTCCGTGGGTGCACGCGCTCCTATTGGGTGTCGGTATCATAATGATGGTGCTGCTTGGTACGTCGGTCATGAGCGTGCAGATATATGCTCTTCTGGCGCTCCCCCTGCTTTTCCTGTATTCGGGCAAGCGCGGCAAGCACAAAATGAAATATTTTTTCTATATTTTCTACCCCACCCACCTTGTGGCATTGGAGCTTATCTATATGCTTATACATTAAAAAATCGGCGTTGTGCTTTTTTAGCACAACGCCTTTGTTTTTATGTAATTATTCAGCAGCAGTATAAGCGGCAACGAGCTTATTGTGAGCGTTTGCAAGCCAGAAGAAGCTGAAAACGGGAATGCAACTCATAAGGAACATCAAGAATGCATTGCGAGGACCGATACCCGCATTCTTTTCCGCATTCAGACGTGACATCTGACCAAAGAACTTGAATATCCAAACGATGGAAACGATTCCGAAAGTAATGCAACCAAGCAGCAGTTGAGGAATAAATCTCATGATTCTCTTTTGGTTGACAGTGTCTGCCATTCTGTTGTGTGTTCTTGTCATTCTGATCCACATAATTAATGTGTAAATACCGCAGGTGACTATGTTCAGAATGAACCATTTAACGCCGGATATACGTTTGTACATGATAAAGCTCTCCTTTAAAATGATAAAAATTTGAAACCTGATTAGATTCCTGACACAATTTTATCACATAATATTCACATTGTCAATACGTTTGGTGCATTTTTACCATATATATTTTTTAACGAAACACAAAAACATGTTAATATTAACCATATGGCACAATATAGATGAGGCTGAGTCAGACTCAGCCTCAAATTTTATTCAAGCGGTATCAATATATTACCGTATTTCACCGCCGATACGCTGTCGGGGTCTATGGGCTCCTCAAACACGTTTCCGCAGTAGAACTTAAGCAGTCCCTCCTTGCCGCTGTAGGTGCTTCCGCCGTGACCTATTCTTACGACGATTTCACTGCCGTCCTTAAATACCAACGTCAGCTCATCAATTCCACTTATGGTGTTGTATGGAGGTGACAGTTTGGCATCAAACTCCAGGGTAATACTCATAGGCGAGAGCAACACACGGCACTCGTCAATGGTCAGTGTCTTTGCCGGGTTGAGCTTTTCGTTGGGCAGATCGGACTGCTCGGGATATTCCACTATCTGACCGCCGATATCAGGCGCAAACTCACGAGTCAGATCGGGATAATTAAGCGAAAAGGTTAGTGTCCAGCTGCCGTCTGCCACAGGCTCGTAAAATTTTGGGTTTACTATCACGCCCTCGGGCAGTGCACACAGATCTTCAAATATCAGCGTAATTCTCTGCCCCACCAGCGAATTTGATGAGGTAATGGAACAAAACGTAGAATATACATTTTCACTTTTTTTAGTCAAAAGACCGTTCGAAAGCGAATGTCCGTCCACAGCAAACATACCGCCTATTTTTCTTGAATGAGTGCCTCTGAAAGCAAGTGTTTTGCCGTCCGAATCAAGCCCTTCGGGAACTGTTACGTCCAACCAGATATAGGCGTTGTAACGGTCGCCCGTGATGCCGACAACATCAAATTTCACATCACTGCTGCCTGTCTTGAACACGTGTCCAGGCTTCGCCGTCATTTCGTCCAGCATTTCGACATCGCCTCCGAATATGCGCGACACGTAAAAGCCTATGTCGTACGCGGCGGCAACCGTGGTCAGAAACAACGCCGCCAGCACCGCAAGCGTTGCCGCTAACGCAATAATTGTTTTAGGTCTGCGGCGGCGCACATTTGCGCTTGCCGCTTCTTCAAGTATATCGTCGCCAATGCCGCCGACGGCGCGCAAAAGCTTGAATTCATTTTGTTCTTTCATATAATTATACCCTCCTTTTGAAGTCGGACACGCAATTTTACGCGCGTCCTGTGAAGCATTGATTTGATCTTTGAGTTACTTACGCCGCACTCTTTTGATATCTCCGCGATCGAACAGCCGTAAAAATAGCGGCGCACAAATACAACACGCTCGGTCTTTGGAAGCTCGCGCAAAAACGCATCTATCACGGTGCCGATTGCTCCTTCCTCAGTCTGCTCCGCAACACTGTCCTCCAGCACTTCGGACAGCTCGGACAGCATCAGCGTAAGCTCTCCGCCGCCCCGCTTTTGCGCGCTCTCGCGTGACACGCGGTCAAGAGCAAGATTGCGCGTGACACGTGCAAGATAGGGGCGCAACGGAATCGGATGCGCCGGCGGAATACTGTTCCACGCCCGCAGATATGTATCGTTGACGCATTCCTCGGCATCCTGCTCCGAGCCCGTAACGGAGCGCGCAAGGCTCAAAAGATACGAACCGTAACGCATCTGCGTTTGCTCGATCGCGTCCTCGTTGCGCTCAATATAAAGCTCTAATATTTTTTCATCGTCAAAATTCATTGTTACCTCCGATAAGCTGAAAGGTCCTTTCACCTATTATAACGGATTTTTTGGCGTTCGGTTGCACAAAAAGCAAAAAATAACGCCGTCCATTGCTCAGTCGGCAATCTCGGCAGTAGGGTATATGCGAAAGGCTTCCGACCGTTTGGTCAGAAGCCTTTCATCACTCATTTCGTAATTGAGAGTGAGCAGAGCTCATATGTGTAGTTTGCTACTTTTGTCTGATAAGAGAATGCAAATGTTCCGCTTCCGCTTATCTTTCCGTTGCTAAAACTTACGTCGCCCGATATCTTTATCAGCTTTGCCTCGGAGGTAACATCGGCGGTCGTACCGTCATAGTTTACACGAATAACCTTGACGTTGCCGTTTTGGTCGACCGATGCGGTAACAGAATATGCGTACGAATCGCATCTGTGCGGCGTGTTTGAAGTAAATTCAACATATCCGCGAGCATAGTCACTATCCGTTGCTGTTGCGCTCGTAGTGGTCCATGTACAATACTTGATGCCTCTGTGACGCAGAAGCGTATTGAGCGCATCAACGCTGTCGGCCCACACGGTGTAGTATGAGCTGTTGAGGTTCACCACCTCTTCACAAGCGTATGCAAGAGAAGCCATTAAGTTATTTGTGTCATATATGTACGAGCGTGTCATTTGCACAGCGACACCGTAATTGTCTGAGGCGTATGTTGCTATGTCGTGGTTGCTTCCTATGACGAGTATTCTGTCAAGCATTCCGGCGGACTTTGCAAGCTCTACGACCTTGTCAACCACGGCGTTTCTCTTATCCTTTATTTCTACGTGAATGACCGTATCCGTGTAGTTCTTGGAGAAATAGTCAAACACCTCGTCGAGAAAAGCAAATGTGTCTTCCGCGGTCGCTTTTGAAGACGTTGATTTGAGAGCTTTAAGCTGCTCACGAGTGCTTTCGATGCACGTCAGCTGTTTATCCCAATGTGTGGTAGTGGCATCGTGGTTAATTGCCAGATGACCGTCCTTGGTAAGATAAACATCAAGCTCAATTATCGGGGCACCCGATTTGGCAGCGGAAATAAATGAAGGCAATGTGTTTTCAGGGCAATTCTGCATATCTCCTCTGTGCGCTACGAGGAATGGCACAATGCTGAGCGTCGTTGTATTGAAGCTCTCTATTACTTCAATGGCTTCGGATGGATTATCAGCAATTACTGCCATAGCACCCTTGAATATAGCATCATGCACGTTAGATTTTCCGTTGCCGCTTATAATAAATACCGTATGTGATGTAGCACGAAGCAAGGATATTTGGTCTGCTGTAACCGCGGAGGAGGTGAGTATTACGTTTTTCGCACCGCACGAGGATGCCTTGGTTCTTATTTCTTTGACGTCTGCACTTGTCATGGCCGACATGTCAAGAACAGGACGCGCTGAACGGGTAGCATTGCAGACGCTCTTCAGTATGTCGGGGGATGATGACATAACAAAGCAGTCGCCAATATAGTGATAATTTATAAAATCGCTGAGCAGCTTTGATATGCTCGCGTCCTCAATCGCAAAGGCGGGAATGATCTTTTGGTCAAGTGCCTTGACCGCCTCGTAAAGAGAAGAGATCTCGCTTCCGCCCTTATCATAAGCAAACAGCTCTCCGTTCTTTGCTTTTACTGTGAATATCAAGGTTGCCGGACGAGTTGCTGCGGATGCCACATTGGTAATGGCGGTCTTTGAAGCATATCCCATTATAGAAGGAGAATTTACAAGAGAGGTTTTGGGCTCGTAAACATCGGCATAGCTGTCTGCAAGTGTGGCAAAGAGCTTGTCACCCTGCTCTTCTGTTGCGTTGCCTGCGCTGTAATATTCGACAGTATAATCATATGATGCACCCGTAAGCTTGACGCGCATCTGCTCGTATGCGGTAGTTGCCTCATCGGCGGTCATAGCTGTAGGATATATTTTATAATCCGCTATTCTGAAATTATTTGAATAAAGGTTAGTGGCAAAATTTGTGGATATATCTCCTCCGAGTATTATCTGTTTCCAAAGATCTCCAGATGCATATCCAATGCTTCCGCTTGTCGGTACGGAGGCTACCTTTTCACCGTTCAGATAAAGCGTGGAGGTCTTGGCTACCGGATCGTAAACTCCGACAAGATGCGACATACAGGTGTTGTCTACACCGCCGGGATTGTGTGCGGAACGGTAAGCTCCGCCCGTGTATACGGAGAAAGTATACGCACCCTTGTATGCGGACAGATTGTATCCTCCGCTCTGACAAGTACCTGCGATCGCCTGCTCTCCGGAGGAAGCATTAAAGGTATTATGATTTTGCACCATAGCCTCAAGAGTTATACCGTTTGAATAAAGCTCTGTGATGTCCGCGCGGGTCACAAGATCCTTATATATCAGTCTTGCAACGCCTCCGGCGACTTTTATGTAAAGGTGAGGCACCTTGTATTCCTTGCCGTCTATTACGACATTTTCGCTTACAATATTGCCCTTACCTGTATTTTCAAGCCTGCAGGTGACGTGATCCATAGCGTCAAATATTTCCCCGCCTTCGGTAAATTCAACGTCAACGTAAGGAGTCGGAAGACGTTTTACATTTTGGAGGGGCGCAGTAGTTGAAGCGTCCGTCGTATCCGGTGTTGCGGTAGTTGGAGCGTCCGTTGTATCGGGTACTGCAGTAGTTAAGATGTCTTCCGTCGTATCCGGTGCTACGGTTGTAGTAGAGTCATTCAATGCTGTTGAAGACTCATCAGCATTTTCATTTCCATTGGAACAAGAAGTAATAAGCACACACAGAAGCAATAAGATTGCTATAAAAGATAGATTTCGTTTCATATTGATTCCCATCCTTTGTTTTTTAATTTACATTATTTTAGCATATTTGTTGGGAGCTGTCAAGAAATTTACCAAAAAACCAAAAGAGGGCAAAATTTTGCCCTCTTTTTCAAATTTTAATATGGACACGCGGTCTCGGTTGTTATGATGACCGCGTCGCGGAATATCATTTTCTGCTCGTACCATTCAACATACACGTCATACGTGCCGGGATACAGCTTGCCGCTGAAATAGTGTCGCACGGTTATGCTGTCACCCTCCGCAAGAGTTACAAATGTAAGGTCTTTCGTTTCTTGGAGTGGCATTTCCTCAAGCTCCGTGCCCTCATATTTCAAAACTACGCGCACGTCCGCGCCGAGTACGGTGGACGATCCCCAATAGCCCAGTCTGCCCGAGGCTATCTTGGTGGTAACGTCAATGTAAAAGCCGTCCTCAAATTCGTTGATCGTCAGCATTTCGGGAGATATGTAAAACTCCAGTTCGGCATCAAAAAATTCGGTGTACAGAGCGGGCATACCGCAATCAAGCAGTTTCCATTGGTCCGAAATGTTGATAAGCTCAAGCTGCTCGCCGCGCATATTGACTATCAGCTTGCCGTCCGTCATTTTGATGTTGTAGCTGTAGATCTCGCCCTTTTCGTTGGTAATTGTCAGCTGATCCTTACCCTCAATGCTCCAGGTCAAGGAATAAATGGTTTCACCCTCGGATACGTAGCCCCCATCACTCTTGCTCACAAGCTCATATCCTCGCGCGGCATTATTCGACCACAGCGTTACCGCCTTACCGCTTTTTGCGTCGTACCAGTCTCCCACAAGCAACTTTTGCAGCTCGGGTGTGTCAAAAGCTTCAGCATCCTTCATTTCTTCGGCGCATTTTGGGCAATCCTCTGCTACCCCCGCATCGCCGATAACCATGCCGTGCTCACACAGTTTGGAGGTGGTTGTTTTCTCTGTGTCCTTGCCCTCTTCAAGTCCGGATTCTTTCACGAAGTTAAGCTGCTCCGCGCTCCACTCCTTGTCGGCTACGTTGTCGCGCAAATTAAACGGAAAAATGTAAAAATCGGTGTCATTTACCCAATACGATGTGCCCGCGCCGGTGGCTTCGTCGTAAACGTCGTACATTCTGTGCCACCTTATTATCTCATAAGTCATGGACTTATAGCTGACGGTACCGCCGTCATTATAACGCGTTATGCCAAACGGGAATAAAAGTATAAACGCCGCCGCAACGCATATCGCCGCGATTATCAGTTTTTTCTTCATTTTAGTGTCCTCCATCGGTGTGTTTGACAGTATAGACGATGGAGGTCGAGAAAAGTTCCCGAAATTTGAAAAATTTTTTGGAAGCTGACTGCTTTTAAAACAATTCGCAAAAAAATCGTTTTTTTCTGAAATTTTTTCAAAAAAGCTATTGACAAATACCAAAGCCTTTGGTATAATGTATCACGTTGCTGGTATGGCTCAGTCGGTAGAGCACGTCATTGGTAATGACGAGGTCATCAGTTCGATTCTGATTACCAGCTCCAAAACAAATAAGCACGGACAAAGTCCGTGCTTATTTGTTTTGGAACCGACATTTCACGAAGAAGAACTGCGCACCTCGCAACGCTCGCGTTGCGAGCGTGTTCTTTTGCGCGAACGTACACCAAACAATCGCATACCGCAAGCTCAAGCGCAAAAGTCAGTTCAGATTCTGATTACCCAAAATCTGACAAAGTCCGTGCTTATTTGTTTTAGAACCGACACTTCACGAAGAAGAGCTGCGCACCTCGCAACGCTCGCGTTGCGAGTGTGTTCTTTTGCGCGAACG
>JAZNBA010000057.1:0-53894 GCA_045586785.1 Eubacteriales bacterium
GGTCATTCATGGGGACGTCAAGTACGCTGGTATCCGAATACTTTTCAAGATACTTGTACTTGGTCGGCATATCGTGTCCAAGCTCGTCCAGCTTGAGGAGCGTATCATGCAAGTATTCAAAGGTAAAGTGCGTTGTGACAATATCAGATTTAACGTCCTCTGCGGGATGTTGTACGGGACAGAAATCATATACCTCCATGGTCTTTGGCACAACGACGATACCGCCCGGATGCTGTCCTGTATTACGCTTGACGCCTACACAATTGGCAACCAGTCGGTTTGCTTCCGCGTTAGAAATGCTGACGTTACGCTCTTCAAAGTATTTCATGACGTAGCCGTATGCAGTTTTATCGGCAAGTGTGCCGATGGTACCCGCGCGAAAAACATTTTCCGCACCGAATAGTTCCTCTGTGTACTTATGCACACGACCCTGCACTTCGCCCGAGAAGTTAAGGTCAATATCCGGTGATTTATCACCGTAGAAGCCAAGGAAGGTCTCAAATGGAATATCGTGTCCATCATAGTTAAGCTTTGTGCCGCATCTGGGGCAGTTTGCGTCAGGCAGATCAAATCCTGATCCTATCTTATGTTTTTTTGCATATTCGAAATCCGAATACTGACAGTTGGGACACCAATAATGCGCCGGTAGCGGGTTTACCTCGGATATGCCTGCCATAGAAGCAACTACAGACGAGCCGACCGAGCCACGCGAGCCGACCAGATAGCCCTGTTGCTCACTGTACCAAACAAGCTTTTGTGCGATCATATAAAGCACAGCAAAGCCGTTCTTGATAATGGAGTCAAGCTCTCTTGCAAGACGCGAGGAAACGATCTCCGGTAGCGGATCGCCGTACATTTTCTTAGCCTTTTCCCAACAGATGCGTTGCAGATCCTCCTCTGCTCCGTCCATTGTGGGTGTAAACGTGCCTTTGGGGAATGGGCGGATATTGCTTTCGATCATGTCGTTGATCATGTTAGTGTTGGCTACAACTACCTCGTAAGCTTTATCTTCACCTAAATACGAGAATTCTTCCAGCATTTCCTCGGTAGTTCTGTAATACAAGTAAATATCACGGTCACCGTCCTTGAATTTCTGACCGCAAAGCAGGATCTTTCTGTAAATACCGTCCTCTTTATTAAGGAAATGTGCGTCACAGGTTGCAACGACAGGCTTATTATACTGCTCTCCAAGCGCAACAATACGTCTGTTGAGATCTCTTAGCCCTTCCTCGTTTGCCACCTTACCCTCATCGATCAAAAACATATTATTGGTAATGGGTTGGATCTCAAGATAATCATAGAAGTTGACCAGCTCTTCCAGCTCTGCTTCGCTCTTGTTTTCAAGGATCGCCGTGAACACTTCTCCTGCTTCGCAGGCAGAACCTATAATCAAGCCATCACGGTGCTTTTCAAGCTGTGTTTTGGGAATACGTGGACTTCTTCGGTAATATTGGAGGTTGCTCATAGAAACAAGCTTGTACAGGTTCTTTAATCCGGTAGCATTCTTTACAAGCAGTATCTGATGATAGGGCTTAAGTTTGAGCGGATCAGAGCTGACTGTCATTTCATGGCAAAGCTGATCAAAAGTGAAAATTTCAGCAGATCGCATCTGCTCACACATTTTGAAATAAATATGAGCCAACATTTCTGCGTCGTCACTTGCACGGTGATGATTGAAGTCGCCCAGTCCATAATGCTCTGCAAGTAGATTCAGCTTGTGCTTATTAAGGGCAGGATTGAGAAAACGTGAAAGCGCGACGGTATCAAGATAAGGATTGCGCAGTTCCATGCCACACTCCTGTGCGTTGTGGCGGATAAAGCCAATATCAAAGCTTGCGTTGTGCGCAATCAGCAGCTTAGCAGGCTTATCTTGCACATCACCTATGAAGGCAAAAAACGCTTCCAAGGCTTGTTGGATTTTGGGGGCATCCTTGACCATATCATCTGTAATACCCGTTAATTTGACGATTTCTTCCGGGATAGATACCTCGGGATCGACAAATGTATTAAAGGTGTCAAGCACTTCTCCCTGTTTGATGCGAACTGCACCGATCTCAGTGATCCTACAGGTCTTTGCGGAAAGACCTGTGGTCTCGATATCAAATACAATACATTCATCGTATGGTGTGTAAGCGCATTGCCCCGTCACAGCGCCTGCAGTATCGTTGACAAAGTATGCTTCCATGCCGTATATGACCTTTTGTCCAATCTTTTCAGCTGTCAGCATGGCTTCCTGATATCCTTGCACATTCCCATGGTCGGTAATAGCTACTGCGGGGTGTCCCCACCTGTTGGCTTGTTTGACAGCAACAGAAGGAGGAATCATGGCGTCCATCGTGGACATTTGTGTATGCAGATGCAGCTCTACACGCTTTACGGGCGCATTATCCTTACGAGCAAGCTTTTTGATCTTGGCTATTTCGACCGGATAAAACAGACAGTCAGGCCCCTCTGTACGATTCCCGTCCTTGGATTTCTTTGTTTCATATTTAGTGTATCCCTTCATGGCGACTACTGCACCGTTGGAGATGACCTTACAGATCTCGTCGGACTCCTCAGGATCCACGTTAAAAGACTTTATTTCTATTGATGCGTTACCGTCGGTGATGCAGTAATTGAGGTTGAATTTATCTCCTGTGCGGTTACGCTCTTTGTTAAAGGCATAGATTTCCCCCAAAATGACTGCATTACGAACGGGCTTGTCCAATACTGCAATGGGGGTGGGTATTATTTCAAATGCGTCCCCTTTGACATATTCTACGCATGAAATATCGTACGAGGTGTGCCCGATGGTGCAAATACCGTCTGCAATGATGGGGGTGGGGTCCTCGTCGTAGACAGAGCGGACACGTGGGAGTGCAGGCTGTTCGATCTCTTGCTGTTCTGCGAGCTTAGAAGAATATCCGCCTTGGGACTTTGCTTGATCGTATTCTTTGGCAGCTTTTGCAAGACGCTTGTCAAGCTCTTCGAGTTGACGTAGGTAAAACTCACTGCGCTCGTTTTCGTTAAAATCCTCCGAGTGCACGATCTTGACCTTGAGGCGGATACCAAATTCGGAAAACAAGATATTTTCCATGATCTGTGGGGTGCGCGCATCCTCCATAAGCAAAATGCCCGCGTCGATCACGGGCAGTTCTACTGTGAGCACCCCTTGATCAAGTTTGTACTTATACCGGTGGAAAAAGCCTTTTGCGACAATGCCAACCTCTTCGGTCTCCATCAACAACTGCGGCACGTAATCCGCACTGAACAATTCTGCCGGATATTTTGGCAACAGCTTGACGCGGTTAAGATCGTATGCCTTGCAGATCTCTTCCTGAATACGATAGAGATCTGATTTATCCACAAGATATGGAAAATGTACAGTTGCTTCGATGATTTTCAATTCTTTATCCGCCATCAGTTTGATGTCTGTGATGGACAAAAGCAGTTTTTCCGTATATGTATCGGGGTGATACTTATGAAATATCTCAAGAAACGTCTTTTTCATGTCAGACTCCGTGTATTAAACTTTTAAATTTCTCGATAAATTTGTTTTTTGTTTTAACTATTATTCCGCATCTGTTTGATCTTTTCGATCAAAACCTTTATAACTTCTTCTTCTTTAATTTTTGCTATAATTTCACCGTGAGATATCAGCAATGCTTCTCCCTTGCCACCGGCAATACCAATATCGGCTTCCCTTGCCTCTCCGGGGCCATTGACTACGCAGCCCATGAGCGCAACACGAATTGGATACTCCAAAAGCCCTTCGCGCTCTGCTGCTTCTCTGAACTGGTTTTCAAGACCGATCAGGTCGATTTTAGTGCGCCCGCAGGTAGGACAGCTGACGATATTCATGCCGCACTGTCCTTTGATTTCCAAAGCGTTCAGGATGCTTTTGGCGGCGGCTACCTCGCGGATCGGATCGGCAGTCAGAGACACGCGCATGGTGTCACCAATGCCATCGCACAAGAGTGCTCCGATGCCTGCTGCACTCTTGATCATGCCGTATTGCTCACTTCCCGCCTCGGTTACACCGATGTGAATGGGATAACTGCACCGCTCGGCGACCAAGCGGTTTGCCTTTATCATCTGCTCGACAGAAGAGCCCTTGATGGAGATGACAATATCTTCGAAATTAAATTTTTCAAGCAGAGATACGTGATACATTGCGGAATCGCAAAGTGCCTGAGGTGTGGGCGCACCGTATTTGGATAGAATATGCTTTTCCAGCGAACCGCCGTTTACGCCGATTCTGATAGGGATGCCACCCTTTTTGCAAGCATCTACAACAGTCTTTATACGTTCTTCGTCACCAATATTGCCGGGATTGATTCTGATTTTGTCAACTCCGCGCTCTGCACAGGAAAGTGCGGCACGATAGTCAAAATGAATATCTGCTACGATAGGCACGCGAATTCCAGCCTGCTTGATTGCTGTAATCGTTTGCGCACTTTCGGCATCAGGTACGGTAATGCGTACAATATCACAACCCGCCTGCTCCAAGCGACGCACCTGCTCTACGGTTGCGGTAGTATCTTGGGTGTCGGTATTGGTCATGGATTGAATGGAGATCGGAGCATTTCCGCCAATTGTAACATTCCCAACCTTGACGGTGCGCGTTTTTCTTCGGATATTTTGATAATCGATCATGAGAACAGTCCTATAATATCTTTTACTGAAATTAGTGCCATGAGGGCAAACAATAAGATGATGCCTATAAAATGCACGTACCCTTCCAGGTTTCTGTTGATTGGTTTTCCTCTGAACAGCTCAATGACAAGGAACAAAAGTCTGCCGCCGTCCAAAGCCGGTATGGGTAAAAGATTGAAAACTCCCAGGTTGATGGTGATGACGGCTATCAGATATAGCAGAGTTGCCCACCCCGCTTGCGCAGCCTGACCGATCACTTCAGTAGTACCTACCGGTCCGGAAACCGCGTCAGCACCGTATCTGCCGGACAGCAGGTCAAACAGCGAATCATACACCATTTTGACCGTAGAGGTCGCTCTGTTGATTGAATACAAGCTCAGATTGATAATATTGGGGGATTTCCCGTATACTTTGAAGTCATAGGAGCCGAATACAACTCCGCTTTCCTCGGTAGTCGGAAATTGCACGTCCTTTAAAAAGTAGAACTTATCATTTCTGACCACTACCATATCAACAGGTTCATACGCGCTATTGGTGATCTCATAAATCAGATCATAACCTGTGAATACGGGGAAACCATTGACTGTTACGACGCGGTCACCTACCATCAAGCCATGCTCGCCGGATTGATTAGAGGTTGCGTTTTCATCAAATTCTGCAATCACGTTGGTAGGCAGTAATGCGCCTTCGGTGCTCATTACGGTCGCGGTTGTCAGAATAAACATGGCAATAAAGCCAAGCAGGATGTTCATGCCCGCTCCGGCTACGATGATCAGGATTCTTTTCCAGATGTTCTTATTACAAAAGGCATTGGGGTTTTCGGAATCACCGTCCTCACCGTCCATGCTGACGTAGCCACCGATCAAAAACAGTCTGACCGAATAACGGATGCCGCTCTTTTTGGATACGCGCGAAAAGATCTGCGGGCCCATACCAAGCGCAAATTCTCGCACAGTAACGCCGCAGAGTCTGGCAGTGAGATAATGTCCGAATTCATGAATGAGTATTAAAGCACCGAATATACCCACCGCAAGCAGGATATACACCGTGGTTTTGATCGCGGGGATTGCAAAAAGGGTTTCCAATGAAATTCTCCTTAGAATAAATTACTGTTTTTCAAGATATCGTACAGCAAGTTCGCGTGCTGCCCGGTCGCAGGCGATGATCTGGTCCAAGGTGTGAAGCCCCGACGCATGCTGCATGTCCGCTACGACCTGTTCTACCGTATCCATGATGCCGCAGAAGGACAGACGCTCCTCGAGGAATGCGGCTACGCATATCTCGTTTGCGGCGTTGAGCACGGCGGGTAAAGCTCCGCCTTTGCCAATACAGTCAAATGCAAGGCGCAACAGGCTGAACGTTTGCAAATCCGGTCTTCCAAATGTCAGCTTGCCCATTTTGAACCAATCAAGCCGGTCGATCGAAGCTTCCGCCCGTGCGGGATGTGTAAGTGCATATTGTACGCAAGAACGCATATCAGGTACTGAAAGCTGAGCGATAACGTTATTATCAATATATTCGACCGCGGAGTGAATTATACTCTCACGATGTACGGTAACCTCTACCTGCTCGGGAGCCACGTTAAACAAATGTACGGCTTCGATGACTTCAAAGCCTTTGTTCATCATAGTGGCGCTGTCAACTGTGATTTTGGCACCCATATTCCAGGTAGGATGCGCAAGAGTACGCTGTTTTGTAACGCTTAGCAGTTGTTCTCTGCTATAACCATAGAAAGGACCTCCTGAGGCTGTTAGCATAATACGCTTAATTTCTTTGAGGTCACCGGCGCGCAGGCATTGGTAGATTGCGCAGTGCTCACTATCAACAGGCAGAATATCAATTCCCTGCTGCCTTGCAAGCGGCATAACAATCTCGCCTGCAACAACGAGAGATTCTTTGTTGGCAAGCGCCAACTGTTTCCTCGCCCGTAGGGTTGCGAGTGTGGGGGCAAGACCTGCCTGTCCCAAAATGGAATTGACCACGACCTGACGATCTGCAGAAGGCGCGGTCTCTGAAATCATATCACAGATGCCTTGTGCACCAACGTAAACCTTGACGGGCAGATCAGCAATACGTACTGCAAGATCACGAGCACTTTGCTCGTCTGCCATCGCGCAAGCACGTGGTGAGAGCTCACGCACCAGAATTTCCGTTTCAAGCACACTCTTGTTTGCACTGAGTGCATCGACTTTGACATTATGCTTGCGTGCAACATCGGCTGCCTGACGCCCAACCGAACCGGTGGCGCCAAGTATGATCATGGAAGGATATAACTGTTCCATCATGCAAATATGTCAGTAAAAATCTCGACGATCGCTACCACAATAGATACTGCCAAAACAGAATCAAAACGGTCCAGTGCACCACCGTGACCGGGCATGATTTTGCCGAAATCCTTGATGTTGTATTCTCTCTTGATTGCAGACATCGCCAGATCACCTATCTGTCCGACGATGGACAGCAAAACTCCAAGTGTTGCTAAAATCGCGTAGTTGCAAGTGACGTTCCAGATTTGTGTGCATACGAATCCGAAGATCATTACGTAAAGCATACAGAATATAATACCGGCAATGCTCCCTTCTACGCTTTTTTTGGGACTGACCTCGGGAATCAGCTTATGCTTGCCCAGTTTTCTGCCAAATAAGTATGCGAACGTGTCGGTTACCCAAGGAGCTGCAAACATCATGACAAGTAAAATCTTGCCGTGAACGCTGCTGTCGCGGATATACACGATCGATGTAAAGGCGGCGATGATATAGCATCCTGTCATAAATATCGATGCAGTTTGCGTGGTGGGAATTTTTCTTCTGGAGAATACGTTGACTGTCAGCATGATTAAGGCGAGAATGGCAACACAGGCAGACAGACAAGTAAGCAGCAGTGTTTTATTTTCCATGTATCGCATAGCCATAGGTGCAAATATTCCGACCAGATAAAACGGAATGGATACCCACAGATTTTTTCTGAGCTTCAGACAGCCCAGCATTTCGAACAAACAAATGCAACACACGACCGCTGCGGCTAACGGTAACAGCACTGTTTCCGAGAAATATACAACAGGAAACAAAATACAAAGAGCTACAACAGCTGAAATAACTCTGACTAACATAAACTACCTCACAAAACTTAAACACCGCCAAAGCGTCTTGACCGTCCATAGAAAGCTTCTATCGCTTTATCTACATCCTCAGGCTTCATATCCGGCCAAAGCTTTTCGGTTGCGTAAAATTCGGAATATGCTGCCTGCCACAAAAGAAAATTGGACAAGCGCATCTCTCCTCCTGTTCTGATGATCAGATCGGGATCCGGAATATCTGCGGTATACAGGTGTTTGCAGATGTCCTCTGCGGTTATCAGTTGCTTTCCTTGCGAGATCAACATATTACAAGCGTGTACGATCTCATCGCGTCCGCCGTAATTGAAAGCCACACAAAGCTTACAGGGCTTGCCCTTGGAAAGTTTCTCTACCTTGTTAATCTTTTCTTGCAAAGCAAGCGGAAACACGGACATATTGCCAATCATGTGCAACTCAACCGACATCATTTCTGCCTTTTGTGCAAAATTATCCAAATACTGCTCTACAAGAGACATCAGCGCATCCACCTCGGCTTGCGGTCTTTTCCAGTTTTCAGTTGAAAAAGCGTAAACAGTGACGGCTTCCAGACCTATCTTTGCACAGTGATCGGCGATCAGTTCAAAGGTCTTTACGCCCTCTTTATGCCCAAAAGTTCTCGGCATACCGCGCTTTTTAGCCCATCTGCCGTTCCCATCCATAATGAAAGCAATGTGGCGCAATCTGCTATCAACTTGCACAATGTGTTTATTGCTACTATCAATCATAACATACCTTACCCAACAAAAGGCGGGTCAACAGACCCGCCGTATTGTTATACTGCCATAATATCGGCAATCTTCTTATCGGTGATCACGTCGATCTGCTTGATATACTTATCGGTCAGATCCTGAACCTTCTTCTTCGCGTTTTCCTCGTCATCCTCTGTCAAAGCGTTGTCCTTTTTGAGTTGCTTAATCTCATCGTTTGCATTTTTTCGGATCATGCGAGCTGAAACCTTTGCTTCTTCACCCATTTTGGAGATCTGCTTAGAAAGCTCCTTTCTGCGATCCTGAGTCAGCTGCGGAAATACGAGGCGGATGGCCTGACCGTCGTTATTGGGAGTGATGCCAATATCGGATGCCAAAATTGCTTTCTCAATAGCTTTGAGCGTGGATTTGTCATAAGGCATGATGGTCAGTGTTCTTGCATCGCTGACACGGATGTCAGCCATAGTGTTCAGAGGGGTGGGAGAACCATAGTATTCAAAATTGATTCTGGAAAGCAATTTGGGATTTGCCTGACTTGCGCGAATGTTATCAAGATTGTTTTCGTAAGCAACGTTGTTTTTTTGAAGCTTTGCTTCAAAGTCCTTGGTATTGTAGCCCATAATGTAATTCCTTTCTGTTTATATGTCAAAATAATAATTTTCAGTTATGCATTTTGGTACCGATTTGCTCCCCCATGACCACTCGGTAAATGTTTTCCGGATCGCTAAGTGCAAATCCGTAGGTGGTAATATTATTTTCTTTGCAGAAGCTGACTGCAGTCATATCAAAAGCCTTGAGACCTTTGTCAAGTATCTCAGCATATGTGATATCGAAAATAGGCTTCGCGTTCGGATCTTTTTTGGGATCTGCCGTGTAGAGGTAATCTACGTTCTTTGCCATGAGTACTGCATCCGCTTCGATTTCAGCCGCACGGACAACGGCGGGTGTATCGGTTGAGAAATAAGGCCAACCGAGTCCGCATCCGAATACTACGACCTTACCTTCGTTCAGTGCACGGTCAGCATGCCTTGCCGTATAATAATCGGCATATGCGTGCATTTCTACCGAGGTCATGACCACGGTGTCGATCCCACATTTAATAAAGGTATCCTGAATTGCAATAGCATTGATGGTAGTGGCAAGCATACCCATCTGGTCTGCTCTGGAATGATTCATGGTGCCGCCGATACGTCCTCGCCAGATATTGCCCGCGCCTACAATCACAGCGATCTGAACGCCTTGCGCCAGGCACTTCTTAATCACTTCGGCAACTTGCTCGATCTTATTAAAATCCAGAATACCGTCCCCTGCCCGCATGGGCGCTAATGCTTCCCCGGAAAGCTTGAGTACAATTCTGCGATATTCGGGTTTGGTAGACATATGCGATCACCTCAAAATAAATTATTATGTTATACAGATATATTTTACTACATTTTCGGCGATTTGTAAACAGGTATTTGTAAATTATTTGAAGAAAAGATAAAAAACAGAGCATGGTAAACACCATGCTCTGTTTTGGAGTATCAAAGATTACTTATTGGTCAGCTTAGCGATCTCAGCAGCGAAGTCTTCTTCTCTCTTCTGGATGCCTTCACCCTTTTCGTAACGCCAGAATGCCTTAACGGCGATGTTGCCGCCCAGTTCCTTAGCGGTAGCAGCGATATACTGGCCAACGGTCATGTCGTCGTCCTTGATATAGCCCATGTCTACCAGGCAGTTGTTGTCATAGAACTTGGAAATTCTACCCTCAACCATCTTAGCCTTGATTGCGTCGGGCTTCTTAGCCATAGCAGGATCGTTGGAAATCTGAGCCATGAGAATTTCCTTCTCGGACTCGATAACGGATGCGGGAACGTGGTGTCTGTCCAGGTAAGGAGTTACGTATGCACCGATCTGCAGAGAAATGTTTCTTGCAAACTCAGCAAAGCCTTCCTTGTCAGCGCAATCGGTGTCGAACAGAGTTACAACGCCGATAGAGCCCATGCCGTGAACGTAGGTGCTAGTAACACCGTCGATAACCATGAAGCGGCGGATGCTCAGCTTCTCACCGATAACGAAGATCTGCTCCTTGAGCTTAGCCTCAACGGTGCAGGTGCCATCAACGTAGTCGGATGCCATCAGAGCGTAAACGTCTGCAGGCTTATTAGCTACAATGGTCTTAAGCAAGTTTTTAACGAATTCCTGGAAGGAAGCGTTCTTGGCAACAAAGTCGGTCTCGGAGTTAACCTCGATCATAGCGGTGGTGTTGCTCTCGGTGTAAACATCAACGATACCGTCTGCGGCAATTCTGGTGGCCATTTTGCTCTCAGCCTTGAGCTCGCCCTTTTCACGGAGGATCTTGATAGCGGCATCAATGTCGCCATCAGCTTCTACGAGCGCCTTCTTGCACTCCATCATACCGATACCGGTCTTAGCGCGCAGTGTTGCAACGTCTTTTGCAGTAATGTTAGCCATTTCTATTCTCCTTAAATTTTGATCGGGATTACTCAGCAGCCTCTTCGGTCTCAGCCTCAGCCTTAACCTCTGCTGCCTCGGTCAGCTGCTCACCCTGTCTGCCTTCGATGATACCGTCAGCAATGATGGAAGAGATCAGCTTGATCGCACGGATTGCGTCATCGTTACCGGGGATAACGTAATCAGCATCGTCGGGATCGCAGTTGGTGTCAACGATAGCGATAACCGGGATACCCAGCTTCTTAGCCTCGAGGACTGCATTTCTTTCCTTGCGGGGGTCAACGATGAACACTGCATCGGGCAGTCTGTCCATGGTCTTGATACCGCCATAAGACTTTTCAAGGTCGAAAATTTCCTTCTGCTTTGCAGCAACTTCCTTCTTGGGAAGCAGATCAAAGGTGCCATCCTCCTGCATCTTGGTCAGGCTGTTCAGACGGTTGATAGAGCTCTTGATGGTTTTGAAGTTGGTCATCATACCACCGGGCCATCTTACGTTCACGTAGTACATACCGCATCTGGTAGCTTCTTCCTTGATTGCTTCAGCTGCCTGCTTTTTAGTACCAACGAACAACAGAGTGCCGCCGTTAGCGGAAAGCTCACGAATGAAGTCATAAGCTTCCTCGAACTTCTTAACGGTCTTCTGCAAGTCAATGATGTAGATGCCGTTTCTTTCAGTGAAGATGTATTCCTGCATTTTGGGGTTCCATCTTCTGGTGTGGTGTCCAAAGTGTACACCTGCTTCCAAGAGCTGTTTGATTGTGATGATAGACATTTTTGTCCTCCTTCGGTTTTTTCCACCACAGAGTTGTTTGGTACGCATCAATTTCCGGGCTTTTATTGCCGTGGAAACACCGGTAGCACCCTGCCTTCCCTGTGTGTGTATTTTATTGATATCATGCCGGTTTTCCGACACAACGGCGTTAATTATAACATAACTTATTTGATTACGCAATAGCAAAAGAAAATGTTTACAAATAGTTTACAATTATTTGCCAAACAGATTCCGCTTAAGTTTTCGTTTTGGTATGGAGCAACATGAAAACTCCTCCGCATTCAGTCGTACCAGCACGGCATCCTCGCCAATACATTCGATTTTCCCCCAAGGAATCACGGTTTCAGTTGCTTTTCCGAATCCAAGTACACTGCCCTGCCCCGGTATGACAATAGATACTACCGAACAATCTTTTGTGTTGATCTCAATATCGCATATACGTCCCAGTTTTTCGCCTGTACAAAGATTTATCACATCCTTGTCGGACAGTTCAAGAAAACTGCATATTTTCATGATCATACATTCCCCCTTTCTTTGCATTATACGTTTGAAAAAGGAAGATTATATCAGTTATTTATGCAGATTCAGACCTCGTGCGCTCAAAATGCGATAAGTTACGTAATAAACAAGTGAGGCAAGCGGTGCGATGAGAGTAACGGTCCAAGAGAGTGTGTTGCCACCGGTCAATTCATTTATTCCCGGCAACATCACACAAGCACAGAGCAAGAGTATAAAAGCGGATACGTACGCAAGCAAAACAGGAGCACTTTTTCTCTTTTTATTTACATTGCCTGCGGAATATTCTTGTAACGTAATCATGAATACAACGCCTTGTAACAAATAGGTCGAAACAAAGCCAAGTCCCGCACTCTGAGATGCGTCTGCTATATTAAATGCTTGTAATAGTGTGAAAGCCAGCCAGATCAACAATGCACTGACACAGGCGCTGACCACATTAGCTGCATTGTATGCAATGGGTTTCTCCAATCTTCGCATGATTGAGTAAGATGATGCGATAGATTTTTGATTGGGTGCAGCGAAGGCAAACAGAATTACAGCAGCCACGTCCAGTATAAGACCACAGATCAAAAGAGATACTGCAGTTAGTGAATATACGCCGAACATGGCGGGCACGATCAGTAATACGGCACGGAAAAATTGGACAGTGATCAAATATGTCATGGCGTTTGCGAGATTTAAGTTTATTGCAAAAGAGTATTTTCTTCCCGTCAGAATACCATGTAATCCACCGCCCTGATCCCCTGCGCGTCTTACGATAATATCAGACGTACGTCGCATATTCTGAGAGGCGCGTGAGCTAAAGGACTTGCCATCAACGGGCATTTTGTCATAGAGAGCCTCACCTGCTTTTGAAGAGCGATATTCAATTGCATCGCATGTGACAGTCAAATCTGCAGACGAGTGTAGCTCTTGAGATTGATTATCTACACAGTACGATGCAACACACCCGCCTCTTTGCCTGAGTTTTTGAATCAGTTCTGCGATTTGTGATTCTGAAAAGCCGAGATAAGCCCTATAGCTTCCGTATGCAACGTGAAGGTCAAGTCCCTGTTCACGTGCAGCTTGCACCGTCAAAACATCAGTCTCTTGATCGCGCACAAGTCCGCTGTCTGACAATATTTTCATATTTTCATTTGTGTTTTGCATGAATGCAGAGACACGAACGCCGCTGTGCATAAGTTGTTCGCAACATTCATTGAAGCCAAACCCCGATCTTTGTGCAAATGCAAGAACGCCAACAAGCGTGACGCATTGCTCTCTTCGATTGGCTACAAGCAGAATACGATAACCCGATTCGCGGTAGATGCGGCAGAGGGTACGTAACGCAATATGCTCACTGTCATCAAAATCCTTTTTCTTGTCGGCAGACGCTACGTGCGTGCAGTGCTGTAGCAGATACTCGTTTTGAGAAAGCAACACTTCATGTTCTCCGCTGTTAAGTTGAGTATGCACGGTACAGGTATCACCATGAAATGTAATGTGCGAGCTGACTTTTGTCAGATCAATAGCTGTGGTATCTAAAGATACGTGCTTGATCAGAGCATCTATTGGCGCTGTCAAACCAACATCAAATGTATCTCTGTCGAATGATTCAAGCGGACGCGTTGCTGTGCGATAAAGGTATAGATCGGATACAAGCCGATAAACATCACTGTTATGCAGCTCGTTTATGTTATAGATGCTTCCGCAAGCGTAAACGGATTCCAGATGATACTTCCCATCGCTGATAGCAGATGAATCAAGCAGCAAAAGATCGGTCATCACACACAGCTTGTCCGAGGCGCTGCTGTTTTTTACGATGGCAACTGACGCGTTCTGTTCTTCCGAGGCAGCTGCTTCAATCCCTGCTGCGCGTATGATTTGCGCAAGTGAGACTATATGTCCCGTAATTGCGGTGCAACAAAGCGCGAGTGTTGTCAAGAAGCATTCGACAAAGCTTAACGAATAGCGCATAGTCATTGCCAAAAGAATGGTCAAAGGCAATATCAGGGCAGCCTGCACACCGGAAAAGTAAGAATAATAGCGTTTGATAAAAGAGATGCTTTGTGGTTCGGGAATATGATTGGTTTCGGGAACAGTACCGTTTAATGCACCAATATAGGTGTGCAGTCCCGTTTCAACTGCAATGCCCCTGGCAAATCCTTGTTCAATCACTGAGCCTGCGTATACGATATTATCACAGTTTGGGTTAAAAATCTCTTGTCCGGGCTGATAAAGTATGTCGCCGCTTTTTTGAACGCTGACACGGGAGATATCTGTTTGATCGTGAGTGTACTGAAGTACTCGTAAACTACACCCTTTTTCAAGTCTGACGTCTGCGGGACAGATATCCCCTGCTCCGAGAATTACAACGTCACCCGGCAGCACGTTACGTGCATCGGTCGTATAAAGCTTTCCGCTGCGTATGATTTTGATCATAGGGTTGGAATACAGCTGTAGCTTATGCCGGATGCTGTTCGCTTTTGCATTTGCCAACGCACAGCACACAGCATTGACCAGCAAAATGATCAGAATTGCGCCCCCCAAAGTATATTTTCCAAACAAAAACGCGATTGCTGCTATGAACAAAGTCAGTAGCATGATGGGATCGAGCAACATTTTTCCCAGATCACGATATAGCGGACGTTGAGGAGGAAGAAACAGCGATTTGAGTGCGTCGGGCTGACGTATAATCAATTTTTTAGCTCGTGCAGAAGCTTGTTTTCTGCCAAGTCCTGTGGTTGCATTGGTCTCCAATCGTGCACAGATCTGGTCTATATCCATGGTGTGCCAAGCGTTTCTGTTTGCCATGAAAACTTCCTCCTTTCAGTAATGTTGTTATCGGCAAGTTACTTTGATTTTTCCGTCGTGAACCGATACTGTCGCAGCAGTATATTTGTTGAGATAATCCGATACTATGAGTTCGGCAAGTGGGTCCTCTATGTGCTTCTGGATATAGCGGCGCATATTTCTTGCTCCGTATTTTTGTGAATAGGATTCCTTTGCGATCAATGAAGCGGCTGCCTGTGTCCATTCAAGAAGAAATCCTCGTTCGTTAAGCACGCTTGCAAGCTGACCCAGCATAATATCCGCAATCTTGACAAAATCTGATTCGTTCAAATGTCTGAACGTGATGACTTCGTCTACACGGTTGATAAACTCCGGGCGCAGGAATTCGGCAAGTGCTTTTTCTGTATTTGATTGGGCACTGCTCTGATTGTCGGCGGAGAAGCCCATGATCGAGGAGGAGCGATTAGAGCCCGCGTTGGTAGTCATGACGATGACGGTATTCTCAAAATTGACTGTCTTACCGTGCGCATCGGTAATTCTGCCGTCGTCCAAGATCTGTAACAAGATATTGAGCACGTCCGGATGTGCCTTTTCAATCTCGTCAAACAGGACTACAGAATATGGTCTGCGTCTGATTTTTTCGGTAAGCTGCCCGGCGTCATCGTAACCGACATAACCGGGAGGAGAGCCAATGATACGAGATACGGAATGCTTTTCCATAAACTCGGACATATCCAATCGGATCAGTGTTTCGGGAGATTGGAAGAGATCCTCTGCAAGTGTTTTGACAAGCTCAGTTTTGCCTACGCCTGTTGGACCTGCAAAGATAAATGATACGGGCTTACGCTTGTACGATATACCTGCACGATTGCGCTTGATGGCACGTGCCACAGCCTCCACGGCATGATCCTGTCCGATGATCTTTTGCAAAAGTCTTGCTTTCAGACTATCGATCTTTTCATATTCATTACGCTTGATAGTGGTAGCGGGAATACCCGTCCATACCTCGATCACCTCTGCAAGTTGATCGGGAGTGAGCAAAATACTTTTGCAGTCTTCCTCAAGAGTAGCCAGCTTTTCTGCAAGCTGCATTTCAGTTGCCTTGATCTTTGCGATTTTTTCATAGCGCAACTGTTCGTTTTGTTCATGATCTGCAGGAGCAGCTTCGAGCTCTTCACGCTGCTCTTTGAGCACCAATAGCTTGTCGCGGATCTCATGCGATTCGTTGAGCGGAGCACTTGAGAGAGAAAGAGCACTTGCTGCTTCGTCCAAAAGGTCGATCGCCTTATCGGGCAGATAGCGGTCTGTGATATATCTCTCGGAAAATACGACGGCGCGTCTGAGCACATCCTCGGGAATGGTAATGTTGTGGTATTCCTCGTAATAGTGTTTAATACCACGCAGCATTTCCACAGATTCATCAACAGAGGGTTCATTGACGGTTACAGGTTGGAAGCGGCGCTCCAGAGCAGTGTCCTTTTCGATGTGCTTTCGATATTCTGTCAAAGTAGTCGCACCGATGATCTGTACCTCACCACGGGAGAGTGCCGGTTTTAGGATATTCGCAGCGTTGATACTGCCCTCTCCACCGCCTGCTCCTACAATATTATGCACCTCATCAATGACAAGGATGACATTACCTGCCTGCTTGACCTCTGTCAACAGCCCAAGAATACGGGATTCAAACTGCCCGCGGAATTGTGTGCCTGCGACAAGAGCAGTCAGATCCACTTGATACAGCTCCTTGTTCTTGAGTTTATACGGCACGTTACCGTTTGCAATACGCAACGCAAGTGCTTCTGCAATAGCAGTTTTGCCAACACCCGGTTCACCAATCAGACAAGGATTGTTCTTTTGTCTTCGACAAAGGATCTGAATTACGCGAGCCAGTTCAGTATTTCTTCCCACGATCCTGTCCAGTCTGCCCTGTCTTGCGTGCTCAGTCAGATGACGGCAATAGGTGTTAAGGAATTTATAATCTGAGCCTTTTTTCTTTTGATCCTTCTTATCTTTTTTCTTGTCTTTTTTGTCTTGAGCGGGCTTTGCAGGGAGAGTAGGCTCTTGGTCCGTTTCATCGTCTTCTTGGCCAAATAGTTTAGGAAGATCAATGGCAGGAGCTCCGCCGTCCTCGTTATCATCCATCTCGGATGGCAGTTGACTGTTCTGAAACATATTATTCAACTCATTTTCCATATCCTCCAGCTGATCCGCCGAAATGCCGAGCTGACCCGAAAGGTCTCCAAGCATATTTTCCATGGGAATGCCCATCTCTTTGGCACACTTGATACAAAGGCCCTTACTGACCTTTTTCTCATTTTCGTATTTGGTGACGAAAATGACAGCCACACGCTTGTGGCAATTAGAACACATAACCATTTATCGTAAAACCTCCTTGAAATAGGTAAATAAGCAATTTGTCATCAATCAAATTGATAATAAACCGCGCTCTGTCCACCGCAAAGTAGTGCTTCGTTCTCCTTGCTGACCAGCAACACTTTGCCTTGCGTTTCGCATTCGATCAACTGATGCGTAAGCGTTTTGGGTTCAATGCGAATAATGCCTGCATCTGTAACAAGATACACGTATTCTCCATATAGAGAAAGTTGAGAAACGTTAGCATCAAAAATCTGATCGGTAATAAGATTCCCGTTTTTATCGCTGATGATTATGCGATAAGTATCAGTCACGGGATTCACTGTGAAGATCAGTGCTGTATAATTGGGATTGGTATCCGCATATGCAAGCTGTATGCCCGCATACATGATCGGACAGATGACTGTGCCATCGTCCACTGACACAATATAGGCGGCTGAATCGCCGACCAAGAGCAAACGGTGTTGGTCAATGAATTCCACACTGTACGGAAACAGACCTTCGAAGCGCATTTCAGCGCGAGTTTCTGATTGCCCCGGAATGGCGATGACTAAGGTGGAGATATATTCTCCGTTCTGCATACCCGCCGTTGCAAAAGCAATTCGATTTCCCGATTGATTGATCGCTGTACACGTGATCATTTCGGTACGATTATAGCGATTGATCAACTCAAAACGATCGTTATAAAGACTAACGACACCGGCGTGATTATAGCCTTCACTGACGACTGTATAGTATCCGGAATCAGACATGGCACCGGCAAATATCGGATAGTCACACTCTTCGTGATGCACACACACAAAGGAATTATAGACAGAATAACGTTTCTCACCGATATCATATACCAAAAGATATCGCTCAGAGCCGTGCAACACAGGCTGAAGATAATCGGGGGAGGTGTTGAGCGTTTCTCTGCCCGTTGCCGTAAAAAGCTGCAGGCCGGAATCACCGCCTACGGCAAGACCGCCGCGGTAGAGCGCAAAGGTCTGGTTGCGTACAGAGGTTTCATAATTGATGACGTTGCCGGATCCGTAAAGCAGATCGGAAGCGGCACCGATATCCTTGGCAAGATAATAAAAGTTCTGATAAGTAAACAATTCCAGGTTACAAAGTATTGAAACGCAGACAAAAACCAAAAGCGCTGCTAAGAAAATCAAGAACAGCGTGTGGTAAATATTGGAAACATTGTCATAATACGTGTTGCGCGGATTTTGCAGATTGATCTGCTCTTTTGAGGCAACCGCATCAGACTCGGTCTTGCGACCAATATTCCATTTCTTCATAGCGTCTCCTTTGAAATATTTTCATACACAACATAATTAAGATAAAGTCCGTGCGCGGGTGCGGTCATGCCTGCCATAGTGCGATCCTTTGCAGCAATCACCGCGGGGATCTGTTCATAGGTTAGCTTCCCTTCTGCCACAGCGATCAACGTACCGGTCATAATGCGGACCATATTGTATAGGAACCCGTCGGCTGCAACGTGGAATTCTATTACGTCACCGCATCTTTTCACGCTTGCATGTGTCACTGTGCGTACGGTGTGTGCAACCGCTGCGCCCTGCGCCATGAATGAGGTGAAATCATGTGTGCCGCAAAAGTATTGAGCAGCTTTTTGCATATTTTGCAATGCCGCATCTTCAATATGCTTAGGGTAAAACCATGCACGGTTGAGTTCAAACGGGCTGCGTGTGCTCGAGTTATAAATGCGGTATACATATTCCTTATAAAGTACGTCATATCGCGGATGAAATTCTCCATGAACAAACGAAGCGTCCCAAACCGAGATATCCTCTGGAAGATGGGCATTGAGTGCAAGCGGAATTCGGTGTATCGGAATGGAGGTCACCAATTCATCTGTCCCGCGCTTTGCTACCGTGACGCAAAACATATTGGCGTGCACACCACTGTCAGTCCTGCTACAGCCTACGATATCGCAACGCTCGCCAAACAGCTCGGTACACGCACGTGTCAGCTCGCGCTGTACGGTCGGCTGATCGCCTTGGACCTGATAGCCGTTATATGCAGTTCCCAGATATGATAAGCGCAAAAACAGCTTCATGTCTTCCTCCCCGAAAATTTATGTCAATTTAAAGCGTATAGCCGATTCCCCAATAGTTACAGGAAACAATTCCCGCAAGAGCTGCTACGGAAAACAAAAATACAATTACATCCCATGGACTGAGGTGCATAGATGTCATGCGCGTTCTGCCGTCACCCCCACGATAGCATCGGCAGGTCATTGCTGTCGCAAGCTCGAAGGCTCTTCTGAAGACCGATGCAAACAACGGAATCAGAATGGGAATGAGTGATTTGATACGCTTGATCAGATTGCCCTCGGTAAAACCTGCACCTCTTGCCTTTTGTGCCGCCATGATTTTCTCCGCCTCCTCCATAATGGTGGGGATAAAACGCAGAGCGATCGACATCATCATGGAAAATTCGTGGACAGGCAGCTTGATATGGCGCAGTGGTGAAAGCAGCCGTTCCAAAGCATCGGTAAGTGCGATCGGTGTGGTTGTATATGTCAGCAACATACAAGTGCCTATGATCATACAAAGAATTCTGATTGCGATAAACAAAGCACTGTAAAGACCTTTTGTATAGACTTCAAAGATCCAAAATGCATACAGAGGATCAACTCCCTGTTCCTTGGTCATAAAGATGTTGATCGCAACTGTCAAAATCAGTATGAATGTTACTAATTTCAGGCTTCTCAGTACTGTTTTAAACGGAACACGGCTGAGCACCGTCAAAAAGATAGCGGTTGCGGCGAGTAAGCCGAAACCAAGCAGATTTTTGCACAAAAATGCTGCCACGATATATAGTATAGCAAGTACCAGCTTGATGCGCGGATCTAATTTATGCAACGGCGACTGAACAGGATAATACTGCCCAAGTGCTATATTTTTCATTGATACTGTTCCTTTTTATGAGTTAAGATTGAAGGCATTGATCAGCTCTGCAAGTGCCTGTTCTTTGGTGCAAGCGCCGACATTGACGTTCAAGCCGCTATTGGCGAGCAGATGCATGACACGCGCGATTTGCGGAATATCTAACCCCGCTTCGATCAAAATATGACTGTCAGAAAAGATATCATTCTTGGTACCTGTGAGCAGGACCTTCCCACGGTGCATGATAATGATATCGTCGCAGTATTCCGCCATATCCTCCATGCTGTGGCTGACAATCAGAACGGTCGCTCCGGTGGTATCTCGGTATCGTCTGATGCCTCTGAAGATTTCTGCTCTGCCAGCGGGATCAAGACCCGCAGCAGGCTCATCCAACACAAGCATTTCGGGCTGTATAGCCATAATACCGGCAATGGCGACTCTTCGCTTTTGTCCTCCTGAAAGATCAAACGGAGATTGAGTCAGAACGTCATGTGTAAGACCTACGAAATCGAGCGCACTCATGACACGGGATTTTACCTCGTCCTCAGAAAGCCCCATATTACGCGGTCCAAACGCCACATCATCAAATACAGTTTCTTCAAACAACTGATATTCCGGATACTGCATAACAAGACCGACGCGGAAGCAGATCCTTTCGCCCTTGTATTTCTTATCCCAAATATCACAGCCGTCAAGCAATACCTTTCCCTCAAAAGGCTTTTCAAGTCCATTGAAAAGCTGTGCCAGCGTTGACTTTCCTGAACCCGTATGTCCGATCAAACCTGTAATTGTGCCGCATTCGATCTTGAAATTGATATGATCAAGTGCTTTAACCTCGAAAGCCGTTCCTTTGCCGTAATAGTATGAAACGTTTTGTAATTCTAGTTTTGCAGCCATCAACTTATCCCTCCGGCAGCAAGAATGATACGTGCACAGTCCTCCGGCGTGATGCCGCATTCGGAAATGGGCATACCTGCCTCTGTAAGTGCTTCAAGCAATTGTGCGCATTGCGGTAATTCCAGTCCTGCTTCGCGCAGCACCTTTGCGTTTTTGAATACCTGTGCGGGCGTCCCCTCAATAGCTATTTTGCCATGATTGAGCACAACCACTCGATCGGCACGTACGGCTTCTTCCATATAGTGTGTAATAGTCAGTACGGTGATACCGTGTTCGCGGTTGAGTTTTTCCATGGTTGACACAATGTCCTTACGCCCGATGGGATCAAGCATAGCGGTGGATTCGTCGAATATGATACATTCCGGCATCATTGCGATCACTCCTGCAATTGCAACACGTTGCTTTTGACCGCCTGAAAGTCTGTGAGGCTCACGTTTTGCAAATTCTGTCATGCCAACAGTTGCAAGCGCGTGATCTACACGTCGTCTTATCTCGGCAGGAGCCAGTCCTAAATTTTCCGGACCGAACGCTACATCTTCTTCAACAATGGTTGCAACCAACTGGTTGTCCGGGTTTTGAAAAACCATACCGATCTTTTTACGAAGCTCAAACGCCATATCCTCAGTCATATCATCTGAAAGGATATCAACGCCATCCACCAAAATTTCTCCTTTGGCGTTCTCCAAGTCATCTATAACGAGATTAAGCAGTTTAGCAAGCGTAGATTTACCTGAGCCGTTTCTGCCCAGAATTGCAACGTATTCACCTTTTTGGATATTCAGGTCAACGCCGCCAAGCACATCTGCTGCTTGCTTGTCGTCATCGTTACCGTAGGTAAAGTGCAGATCCTTGATTTGAATAAACTCCGCCATATTTCACCTCTGCCAACGAGAGCTTGCACCGCAAGGCAGATAGCCACCCGTACGAGTAACCTTCAGCCCAAGCTCTCCTGAATCTACGTATCCGCCGAATTTGCGTTTAACGTTCAGCTCAAGTAAATAGCTCATGGTCATGGGAGAAAGCCCCGTTGTATAAGAATTTATCAGGAAAAACAAGGGGTCGTCAGAAAGCAACTGTGCAGCAAGGCTGACAAATTCGTCCACACATTCCTCAAGCTTCCAGACTTCTCCGTTGGGACCTCTGCCGTAAGAGGGCGGATCCATAATGATCCCGTCATATTTATTGCCGCGCCTGATCTCACGCTCTACGAATTTTTTGCAATCATCCACAATATAGCGAATAGGGGCGCTCTCAAGTCCCGACAAGTATGCATTTTCCTTTGCCTGGGCAACGATACCTTTGGATGCATCCACGTGCACGACAGCAGCTCCTGCAGCTGCAGCCGCAACCGTTGCACCGCCGGTATAAGCAAATAAATTGAGCACCTTGACAGGGCGATTCGCATTACGAATCAGATCCGAGAACCAATCCCAGTTTGCCGCCTGCTCCGGGAAGAGCCCGGTGTGCTTAAATCCCATGGGGCGCAGTACAAAGTTAAGTTCTCCGTATGAAATATTCCAGGATGCGGGCAGCTTGTTATGCAGCCAACTGCCGCCACCCGAAGACGAACGTCGATAAACACCGTCTGCACGTTTCCATGCAGGATGATCCGCAACTCCCTTCCAGATGATTTGCGGGTCAGGTCTTATAAGTATATATTTTCCCCAACGCTCAAGACGTTCCCCGTCCGAGGTGTCGAGCAATTCATAATCCTTCCAGTTTTCTGAACACCACATAGAAATTCTCCCTATCATTACGCATTATTTGTTGTAATAGTCTGCCAAACGAGAGCAACCGCTGTGCGCGTGACACACAGCAATAGCAAGTGCGTCTGCGGTATCATCGGGTTTAGGAGGCTTGGGTAGACCGAGTAGCGTAGTCACCATGGCGATCACCTGTTTTTTTTCTGCTCTTCCGTATCCAACGACCGCTTGCTTGACCTGCAAAGGCGTATATTCTGCGACAGTAATGCCGTGTTGAATTCCTGAAAGCAAAATCACGCCGCGAGCTTCCGCAACAGATATACCCGTCGTGACATTTGTGTTAAAAAACAATTCTTCCACTGCCATCTGGTCAGGCTTATAACGGTCAAACAACTCGTTCATCCCCTGCCAAATCATTTCCAATCTTTTTTGCGTAGGGGTTCCCGCGGGTGTCTGAATCGATCCGTATCCCAACGTTTTAAAATGTACGCCATCATACGAAACCACACCCCAGCCGACGATCGCAAGCCCTGGGTCAATGCCGAGAATGATCATAAAACCTCCACACAGTTTTATCGAGCTACAAGTGCCCACAATAATTCACGATAAATTATATCACCATTTTGAGCGCGTGTCAAATATAATTTGTTAAATTTTATTTTTTTATAATATTCTCCGAATAATCGTTTACAAACTGCCCTTTTTATGGTATAATAGGATAGATTATCTGTTAATGATAAAATACGGAACGATACCATGCCTATCAATGAGGATTTCACTATGAATATTATAAAAATTCAGACGGGTGACATTCTGCACCTAAAAAAACCGCATCCCTGCGGATGTGCGGATTTCACAGTGATGCGTGTGGGAAGTCTTGTGCGTGTTGTGTGCCGCGGTTGCGGACGAGATATGAATGTTGACCGCATTAAACTTGAGAAATCAATTAAGAGTATTACGAGCTCTGCGCAAGAGCTCTCTATAGGAAAGGAAAAAAGCGAATGAGATTCAATTCTGCCGTTGCAAAAAACGGACTGCTGAAATGCAAAACAACGTGTAAAAACGTATTTTCTGAATATTGGTATATTCTCATCGCGGCGCTCATTCCTGCTGTTCTTGTCTATTTGATGTACCTTGCAAGAGGTCTTTACCCCTTTGGGGATGGCAGTGTGCTTGTGCTTGACCTCAGTGGTCAGTACGTGTACTTTTTTGAAGCTCTGCATAACTTTGTGGTTGATGGTGATACAAGTATTATTTATTCATTCTCTCGTGCGCTCGGCGGTGAGTTTATGGGTATTTACGAATACTATATTGCTTCCCCGTTCTCCTATCTTGTATGTTTGTTCCCCGATGACAGAATGTGCGAAGCACTTTTGTTCATGTTTATGGTCAAGGCATCCATGTGTGCCGTCACCATGGCGTTTTACCTGCATCAGTCCGAAAAACGTATCAACCGCATCGGTATCATAACTTTCTCGGTTATGTATGCGCTGATGTCCTACTGTATCACACAGCAGAACAATACGATGTGGATAGACGCGGTCATCTGGTTCCCGCTAATAATGTACGGCGTAGAACAACTGATCAAATACGGCAAATATAAAGTGTTTGTCGTATTCCTCACTCTGACCTTGGTCAGCAACTACTATATCGGATATATGGTATGTATAGCTGTTGCTATTTATTTCTTTGCGTATTTGTGGGGATTTAAGCACTACAACAACCCATATAACGAAAGATATCACGGTATGCGATCCTTTATGCGTATCGGTTTCTATTCGATTCTTTCCATTGGTATTGCGGCGTTTGTTGTGTTTACGGCGTACTACTCGCTGACATTTGGAAAAACCGATTTCTCAGATCCTAACTGGGCATTCACATCCCGATTAAACTTCCTTGAGCTTTTCTATAAATTCCTGCCCTCCTCATATGATACCGTGCGTCCTGCAGGACTTCCCTTTGTTTATTGCGGTGTGCTGACACTATTGTTGGTCCCCATGTTCTTTTTCAACAAGAAGTTCAAGACCGGAGAAAAGGTAGCATATGCCGCTTTGATCACTATCTTTGTTTTCAGCTTTGTAACCAGCTCCATTGACCTTGTATGGCACGGATTTCAGAAGCCAAACTGGCTAAACAACCGCTACAGCTTCATGCTATGCTTCTTCCTGATCGTGATGGCTTATCGCGCGTTTGCCAATATGCGTACGGTAAGCCGCAAACCCATGATCGGCATTGCTGCTATTATCGGTCTTGCTGTGATTTTGCTGCAAGAGTTTGCTCCGATTATCAAGGAAGACTTTAATGAATATATAGATGTACACGATTTCCAAACTGTATGGTTGACCATTGGCTGTTTGATAGTTTATACCATTTTGGTCTGTGTACTGCCCCGCGTGAGAAATAAGGAATTGATTTCTTGCTTGCTTGTCTTCTTTGTATGTGGTGAGATGTATATCAGCGGACTTTGGGATCTTAATGATCTGGATAAAGACGTTGTTTTCACATCATATCCAAACTATGAAAGATCTCTAGTTTTACAACCCGTAGTGGATACTGTACAGCAAAACGATTCTTCATTCTACAGAATGGAAAAGACCTTGCACCGTAAATTGAATGAGAATCTGGCATTGAATATCCGCGGTCTTTCAAACTCGACTTCGACGCTCAATGCAGATACCATTTATTTCTTGCGTATGATGGGATATTCTTCAAAATCACACTGGTCCCAGTACCGAGGCGGCACACCTGTCAGCGATTCGTTGCTCGGCATCAAATATATCATCACGGAAGAGGCTAATGATAAATATACCAAGTATTACGGTGAGCCTTTGTATAAATCGGACGATTGGGAGTTTTATTCTAAGAAATACGTTGTTTATAGAAATCCATACACTATGAGTATTGCTTATACCGTGGACAATGGTTTTGCGGATTTCAAGCTGGATGACTATGAAAATCCGTTTGAACGTATGAACGCTATGGTCTCAATGATGCTTGGCGAAGAAGAAACTTTGCAAATATTTGTTCCTGCAAAACAGCTATCCATGACGACCAAGGATATTACGAATGGTACTGCTGCCAGCCATGACCTTTATAAGGGGGATGGAGGTTCGATCACTTTTAAATATAAGGTGCCCACGGATACCGAGCTGCTGGTCTATTTTCCTACTGAATATTCCAGAGAGGTCGATATGCACGTAAACAACAAAAGACCCGTTGATTATGATAACGATAGTAACGGAAAGATCAATTGGGGTGCTAACAAAACCTGGCGAATCGTATCGATAGGAGAAGTACAAAACAGTGATCTCGAGCTCAAACTGGTTATCAATAATGATAACAACAACTTCTATCTCAAGCAGGATTTGAATAAACCGTTTATCTATTCCATTGATATAGAAGTATTTACTGAAGCGATCACCAGATTACAGCAAGGGAATATGCAGATCGATCCGGAAAACTACCGTGAGGACTACCTGCCCGGTACTATTACTACCACGAAAGATAATCAGCTGATAACCACCACCATTCCCTATGATAAGGGTTGGCAGATCACAGTTGACGGCAATAAAGTTGAAACCGTAAAGCTTGCCGATGCACTTGTTGGCTATTATATCGAAGACCCCGGTGAACATGAGGTGGTAATGAAATATTGTCCCAAGGAGCTCGTTTTGGGCGTTGCCGTATCTATTGTTTCCACTGCCGTTTTCTTCCTGCTGATCATTTTTGAGAAGAGATTGCGCCGCATCCGTGGTTACGGTGAATTTTTTGGAATACCCGCTCCTGCCGTAACAGGTGATGATTCGCAAGAACAAACCTTGGAAGATCGGTCTGATATCGACAAATCAAATAATTAAATTCACCCACGGGGATTTTCCCCGTGGGCTTTAAGGAGATTCTATGTACTACTATGTAAGCGGCACACTTGCACTTAAAAGTATGAGCTTTGCCGTGATAGATGCGGGCGGTGTTGGATACCGCATGACAGTCAGCCAAAACACATATGACAGATTACCGCTTGCAGGAAATCCCGCTAAGCTGTTTACATATCTCGCTGTCCGTGAAGACGGCATCGAACTTTTTGGTTTTTATGATGAAACCGAGCTTTCCTCTTTCCAAATGCTGATCACGGTTTCGGGTGTTGGACCTAAAGCAGCTATGTCTATTCTCTCGTTGTTGACTCCGGAAAAGTTTGCACTGGCAGTATGCACCGAAGATACCAAAGCGATTTCCAAGGCAAGCGGTGTTGGTCCAAAAACAGCTGCAAGGATCGTACTGGAGCTCAAGGATAAGCTGATCAAGGAACATGGCGGCGAGTTTAGTGCCGCCCCGGAGCTTGGTACTACAACAAAAGCTGGTACTCCTGTGCGTGGTAAGCTGAGCGAAGCATTGGATGCTTTGATGGTGCTTGGTTACCAAAGAGCGGAGGCGACCAATGTGCTCAAATCCATGCCTACCGAGCAGATGTCCCTGGAGGAGATCATTCGTCAGGCACTCAAAAAACTGATGTAAGGAGGAGACATACATGATGGACGAACAGGAATTTGACTTTGAAAATCGTATCGTTTCCACCGGCTATGCTCCTGAGGACTCTGATATTGACGCTTCCCTGCGGCCTAAGACATTAAATGATTATGTGGGCCAGGATAAAGCGAAAGAAAATTTAAAGGTGTATATCGAAGCTGCCAAGATGCGCGGTGAATCCTTGGACCACGTGCTGCTTTACGGCCCTCCCGGTCTTGGTAAAACAACACTTTCAAACATCATTGCCAATGAGCTTGGCGTGAATATCCGCATCACTTCCGGTCCTGCCATTGAAAAGCAAGGAGATCTTGCGGCGCTTTTAACAAATCTCAATCAGGGCGACGTGCTGTTTATTGACGAGATCCACCGGCTTTCAAGATCGGTCGAAGAAATCCTCTACCCTGCCATGGAAGACTATGCGCTGGATATTATCATCGGCAAGGGTCCCGCTGCAAGAAGTATTCGCATTGATCTGCCCAAATTCACGCTGATAGGTGCAACCACACGTGCCGGACAGCTGACCACGCCCTTACGCGATCGTTTCGGTGTATTGCTCAAGTTAGAGCTGTATACTCCCGAGGAGCTGGCACAGATCGTTCGTCGCAGTGCAGGCATCTTAGGTATTGCCATTACAGATGACGGCTCTTTTGAGATTGCTTCGCGCTCCAGAGGCACGCCACGTATAGCCAACAGGCTTCTCAAGCGTGTGCGCGATTTTGCGATGGTCAACGGTAAAGACACCATAGATTCCGAGATTGCGGGATATGCTTTGAACAAGCTTGAGATCGATGAGCTTGGTCTTGACAACACCGACCGCAAAATGATGGAAGCCATTATCAAGTTCTATGACGGCGGTCCCGTGGGACTTGATACGCTTGCCGCTACGATCGGCGAGGAAGCGGTCACGATCGAGGATGTATATGAGCCTTATCTGATGCAACTGGGGTTCCTTTCCCGCACGCCGCGTGGCAGATGTGTGACCCACCTTGCTTACGAGCACCTTGGTTTGCGCACGCCCCCTGTGCCTAATAAAAACGGAATCAATAATCAGGTCTCACTGTTTGATCAAGATTGAACTATAAAAAAGAGCTTTGCAATTGCAAAGCTCTTTTTTATGAATATTACAATAATTTATTTCAGTACAATCGACTGTACATACATCACGTCACCCTCGGCACAAGAGTCAAAATAGTCAAAGCGGATGGCGTTTACGTTTCCGTTCCAGAAGCCAAGACCGGAAACTTTGATCTCAAGCGTGTGGTATTCACCATCAGCCATGACCTGGGCGCGCACCGATTTACCGCCTTCAGCACTCATAGAAGCACCGGTAGAGAGGAAAAGCTCTGCGGTATACTGACTGCGGCTGTTTGTGGTCGGTATCATGTAAGTGATAACGATTTTCTCGTAATCCTCTGCCTTGAGCGTGGGATTGGATAATGTATAATCAATGGTCACGTGCGGATCAGAGGCGGCTGCAATGGTCAAGGAAGCAGCTTTTTGTTCCTCGTTGTAGTTTACGGTCGTATTGTTGGTGGGCTTGAGCTTCAAGGAGGTAGCTTTATCAGCAAAAACTATTTCCTGCATTGAAACTGCTGCCCCTTCGTCTTCAATACGGTCGTTGATGTAGTTTTTGTGCAGTGATTCATTGGTAGCAAAGTCCTTGTTTGCCTTAAAGGTATTACGAATCTGCTCGATCGAGCCTGTTGTCATCATATAGCTGTATTCAATTGGCTCAAAGGATACGAGCTTCATTGTGCACAGAGGAGCTACGTAGTTGGTAGCACCGTCCTCAGCTGATTTGCTGCCGTTATATGCATGTCTGCCGGCAAGCATCGTATCAATACCGGGCACGTACAAGCCTATTCCGTATTTGATAAAGGGGTTGGTCCAAGCGCACCATGTTTCTGTATTGCTGTAGCGCATCTTGAAGGTGCAATCAGCACTGTATGCGGGGTCGCCCCAGAAATTCAGATCTTTTCTGGTGGAAAGCGGCTCGTCCTGCCAGGGCTTAGACCCACCGTAATAAGTAAAATCGCCGAAAAAGCTCAAGGTATAGAACGCGGGCAACTCTTGCGATGCATATCTGTGTTCCCAACCGGAAAAATCGACAAATCTGTTATCTACACGGATGTAATCCTGTTCAAGAATATAAGTATTCTCCATGTAGCTGATGGTAAGCTTGCCATCATGTCCCCAGTCCTGCGGTTGTGCCTTTATGTAAAGAGAACTCTTCCCTACAACAATATCAATGATACGCGAAGGATTGCCATGCACATCTCCGCCTTGCACGGGATTATAGGGCCAGGGGGTGCCGTTATAGTCGCCTTGCTGATACTCGCCGTTACTGTAAGTGCCGTAATAAGACTGCTGAACAAGTCTGCCCGTATCTGCCTGGTTGATCAGATTTTCTATGCCGCTGATCGATTTCTTGAGATCGCGCAGGTAACAAATGCCGCCACCCCAGGATAAGCGAACACCGAGCACATAGGATTCGTTTTCAACGTAATAAACTTCATCAGCATATACTTCATACACCTCTGTTTTGACATCGCACAGCACAAATGAGGTATCCTTTTCCTCGCAGGTCTCAAAAGTGATCGACTTCAGTTGATTTGCCTGCTTGCCTTGCAGATATCCGAGTGTCAACGCGCAAAAAGTCTGCTTTCCCGCCTCGAGATAAAACAGGTCCTTGACAGTCTTGCCGTCCAACGTATAAGTCACGGTGCAATTCAGAGGTGCTTCCGACACATAGCAGAGAGTCAGTCGGTTAAAGCTGCCGGCAAAACTGTCGTCAAACGTGACGGTGTGCCCATCATTGATTGTAAAAGCACCATCTGCATATGTACTATATCCTGTAGCTTCATATGCAAGACCTGTTGCGGTAGACACGTTTGCCTTGCTTCCGTCTTCTGTAACCTGAACGGTCTTGTCGAAATTGATGCTTGGCTTAGATGCTACGTTGTTATTGGGATCGGTAGGCTGTGTAGTATCTTCAGGGTCAGCGTCGGTCTCCGGCGCAGACTGCGTGGTATCTGTCGCGTCTGCGGCGTTATCAGTGGACTGATCTTCGCCTGTGTTATTCGGGTTACATGCAACTATTTGCATTGCCATGATGACACAAAGCAATAGTGCAAATAATGCAGAAATTCGTTTGGTACGCATAAATCGATTTCCTTTCAAAGGTATTTTCATTATTATATCATAATTTTTCTTTTCTGTCAATAAGTAGGGCTGACACTCGGTCAGCCCATAAGATATTCTTTAGTCTTTTTTCTTGAAAACAAGTGCAAAGCCAAAAGCTGTTAATACTGTCAGAATAGGAACTGCTGTAACCGACGTACAAGACGAAAGCAAGTCGGAGGCTAACAATTCTCCAACCAAGCCGTTACCTAAAATCGAGTTTTCAATTCCAAAATGACCTTTGTCAATTTCTGATTGATGCTCCTCAAAAACATTTGTTACAAACTCTTCGAAATTAAAGCCCGGGGTCGTAACAGTCTCATAATATGTTTCGTAACTTGTTTCGTAATACGAGTCGTTATCTGTTACGTACTCCGTATCAGGTTCTGCTGTAGTTTCCGGGATATCCGGAATAGAATCATAACCTCTCTCTGCCAAATACTGTTCTGTATATGCATAAGCCTCTTCCGGAGAACGGAAAGCACCTATAAAGCCAATGTCAAAGTTATTGTATTCCGCGTCAAGAAGATCTTCAGGATAAAAACTAAAGTCTATACGAATACTGTTGATTCTTCCGCACCAGCCGTCTTCATTATATTCGGAGAAGTCCATTAGTCCCAAAGACCAACCGTCAGCATAATTGACACCATCGATTTTCCAATTCTCACTGTAATCGCCGGAAGGGGTGAGGATGGGACCGGCACAGTAATAAACCTGAGCACTGTCTTTTGCCCAACAGTTTCTTGTCAGAACGGCTACGTAGGGGAAATCGGATGCTTCGTAGGAAACATTAGACTTGACTGCAAATGAAATGTAAGTTGACAGCGCTTGGGTAGTTATATGAATGGAGCCGTCCCCATTGATCTCATAATCGGCACCAACGATGTTGAACTTTCTGAAATCTCTGAGCGTAGAATCCCACAATACAGCAGGCTGATTTTGAGGAACGGTGGAAGGATCGGCAATGATTGCCAGTTCACGAAGGTCCTCTTCGGGAGCTGCAGAATCCTCGCCGTAGGGGAGCTTCCCCTGCCATTCATTGATTGCCAGAGAGATCCTGGTGTCCGCAACACCTGTTTGGCAAATCAGACTAACGTATGCGCCGTCTGCGAATACTCTGTCGAAGTGAGCGTTCAGAGTTGCGTCAGCTACGAACTCATGACCGTTAACAGCGTAAACATAGCCACCGTCAACGTACTTAACGGTAAAGGTATACTCTTCCTGATCCTGATCATTCATGGGAACTTCAACCTGGGGGAAAGCTGTAGCGGCAGAGAAGCTTTTGCCGGTCTCCTTGTCTACATAGAAGGGCTGAACCTGTGCGGAACCGAAGCCGCCGCCACGGATCAGGATGCAGAGGCCCTCGCCGTAATCAACGGAACCGGGTGTAGAGATGGGTTGGCTGTTCAGTGTCAGGGCGATCCACTGATCCTTAGCTTCACCACCATCATAAGCGTATTCAAGAACGGTGAACTTCAAGGAAACGGAGTTGCCCTTTCCATCGTTGTCAGCCTTCAGATCCAGAGGTTTTTTAGTATGAGCCTGCACGAAAGGGGTGTTGTCTCTTGCGTATTCCGGGGGATCCATGACAAATCCCAGCTCGGCATCATAATGGTAACCCGGAGCGGGACAATATGAGCTTTCGTCCTCGTAGTCATTAGCTGACCTGCTGGTGACCCAGTCACCTTCCACCAGAGCCGCGGGGGAGATCATTAAGGCAGTCATTGCAATCATGACAATTACACAACTCAAGACAATGGCACTCAGCTTTTTCATAACAGTGTCCTCCTGTAATGTTTCTTGGGTATATTATAGCATACTGTGACTCCCCGGTAAAGAGTGAAAGTGCACAAATGTGCCTGATGTTATCATGCAATATGAACAAGAAACAGGACTGATTTTAAAAATCAGCCCTGTAATTTTTGGTTCAATCCTTTTTCTTATATACAAGTGCGAAGCCCAGTATTGTCAATACGATCACAGCCGGAATTCCGGTAACAGAGGTACACGAAGAGAGCAAATCGGACTCTATTAACTCACCAATCAGACCGTTTCCGAAAATCAAGCCTCCAAGACCTGCTTGGTTATCTTTTACAGCTGTTTCATATTCTTCATAAAAATCTGATACAACACACGTTTCAATTTCCGTTTCGTAATCAGTATATGCATCTGTAGCAAGCTCTGTCTCGGGTGGAGCGACAGTTTCGGGAATAAGACTATACCCTCTGTCCGTCAAATATTGCTCTGCATACGCATATGCCTCTTCAGGAGAACGGAATGTGCCAATAAACCCAATATCAAAATTGTTGAATTTATTATCATTAATATCATTGTAATCATATTCATATTCAACAATGAGCCTATGCATTCTGCCATACCAATCGTAATCGCTTTGCTCGGATAGATCGATCAGTTCAAGTTTCCATCCATCGTCATATAGCGTATTGTTGCTAAAACGATTTTCATAACAATAATTACCCGTAAAGTAATAGAGATTGGTGCTGTTTGCGTAGCAATTTCTTGTCAGTACAGCAATATAGGGGAAATCACTCGCCCGGTAAGCAATGGTAGGGGTAACAGTGAATATTACAGATGGAATTTCGTTGAGAATTTGTAAGTGAATGGAGCCGTCATTATTTATATTGTGCTGAAGACCCTCAAATTGGAAATCAGAAAAGTCACGCATAGAGGAGTCCCACAGCAATGCCGGTTGATTCAAAGGTACAGTTTGGGGATCTGCAAATCCATTCGGATTGTTTAAATCATATTCCGGCTTTACAGAATCTTCGCCGTAAGGCACGCTTCCCTGCCATTGGTTGATACACATGGATACAGTCGAATTCGTTTCTAAAGTTTGCATAGTAATGCCGACATATGCTCCGTCGGAGCAAACTCTGTCAAGAAGTTGATTCAAATGATCATCCGGCTTGAAAACATGATCGTTAATCAAAAACTCATAGCCATTATTCGTATATTTAACTGTGAAAGTATACTCCTCTTGCCCCAGCGTATTAAGAGGCACTTCAACAGTGGGCATCAACCAAGTTTGTATCATTGAAAATCCTTTGTCTGACTTATCTACATAATGGGGTTGAATCAGACAAGAGCCATCTCCTTTACCGCGAATGAGAAAACACACGCCCTCGCCATAGTCAAGAGTGCCATGACATGCAATGGGTTGAGTGTTCAATGTAAATGCTATCCAGTGATCCATTTCACCTTGAGCTCCGCCGTAAACAAAATCAAGAACAGTAAATTCAAGCGAAACAGAATTTCCCTGCCCGTCATTGTTAGCCTTGAGATCAACGGGATCTTTTGTATGGACTTGCACGTAAGGCGATGTGCTTTCATCATAATTCGGGCTGATTGTCACAAAACCATCCTTGGTATATTCGTAACCGGATGCGGGACGAAAATAATAAATATCTTCATTATAATCATCACCGGATCTGCTGGTTGTCCAATCGCCCTCCACTATAGCTGCGGGTGAGATCGTCAAAGCGGTGATTGCCATCAAAGCAAACGCAAAACTTACGATAATCGCTAACGTTTTTTTCATGATGGATCAATCCTTCCGTTTTGTAATAAACGAAGAGCCCAACAGTGCAACCATTGCTACGACAGGAACAGCAACAATTGACGCACATCCTTTGCCTTCGGAAGGTTGCGAATCCTGTTCGTTATTATTTTCGCTTCCCTGTTCTTCAGGGTCAGTCAGAGCAGGCTCTGTAGTAACAGGCTCCTTGGTAGTCGGGGCTTCGGTTTCGGGCATCTTTCCAAGTAATTCAATCAGATAATCCTGTGCGTACTTTTCAGCATCTTCCATTGTTCGGAAAGTAGCAACGTAAGCAATATCATAGTATTTCATTTCCTCATCGGTATAAGGCACATCAGCGAAATCTACGCGGATCATATTTACTCTTCCCTGCCAATCAACATCGTCTGTCAGATCGAGCAAGCCCATGCACCAGCCTTCACCAAAGTCGTATTCTGCAATATCGATCTCCTGGCTGCAATCCGGTTGTGCACCCATGATCTCGCCGGCACTGTAATAGATCTTACCGGAACTTGCATAGCAGTCTCTTGTCAGCACTGCAATGACCGGGAAATCCTTTGCCTCATAGGAAACAGATACTTTAGGGGAAAAGATGAGGTAGCCGCCGCTTGTCAGTGCTGTAGCCTTAATGGTACCGTCATCATTGATTGAAAAATCAATATTAGAGCCTTGGAACTGATTGAATTGCTCCTTAGCAGAGTTCCAAATCAGGGCGGGTTGTCCTGCGGGAACAGTTGTAGAATCAGCAATATCCGCGTAATTGTTACGGTTTTCTTCGGGTTCCATGCTGTCTTCGCCGTAAGGAACCAATCCCTGGAATTTGCTCAGATAAGCACCTATGGTCGATCCGGTTTCACCTGTATAGAAAGACAATCCAACATAAGCACCATCAGTACAATATGTGTTCAGAATTTCGTCTGCCACTCCCGATTCATCAATAACTTGTGTACCGCAAAGATAGAAGTTATATCCCCATTGCGTATATTCCACCTCAAAGGTATATGTCTCATGTCCTTGATCGTTTACGGGAATAGCGATATGTTGCTCGCTGAATAAAGAATATCCTCTGTCGTCGTCCAAATAATGAAATTGCGCAATGGCAGCACCGTTGCCCGCGCCTCGGATCAGTACCGAAACACCTTCTCCGTATCCGGTTTGACCGGGGGCAAAAATTTCCTGACTATGCAAAGAAATGCCGACCCAGTGGTCCTTGCCGCCCGACTCGCCGCCATAAGCAAAATCTGTTACGGTAAACTCCATAGAGATAGACTTGCCATTGCCTCCGGCGTTGTTATCCTGAAGATTGTAGCGCGATTTAGTATGCAGGTGCGTATAGGGCATATTATTTGTATAGTCTGCGGAGATCAATACGAGCCCCTTTTCAAGATCGTATTTATATCCGCAATAAGGTCTGTAGCTATCCGGATCTTTGTAGTCGTCTGCCGCTCTTGAAGCGGTCCAGTCACCTTCAAAGACTGCACTCGTCGATATTGTCATTACGCTAACAACAGAAAGCAGCATAGTCAAGACAAGTAGAATTGTTGCAATTTTTTTCATAGCATTGCGCTCCTTTGTAAATGATGGTTTAATTATACCATGTTTTGCAAGAATTGTAAATAGGAACAATTCACAAATACGCTCATAAAAAAAAGACAAAAATGACAAGCGGCCGATGCATTGCATCAGCCGCTTGATAGTTCATACGTATTAGTCTCTTTTCTTAGCAACCAAAGCAGCACCGATGAATGCTACCAATGTAATCACAGGCATAGCAATCATTGACTTACAGCTGTTAGCAGCGGCAGGATCTGTCTCGGACTCGCTGCCGGTAGCATTGGTTTCAGTATCGTTTACATCCGAAGAATCGGTCTCGGGAGCAGCGGTAGTAGGCTCCTCGGTTGTAGGAGGCTCGGTTTCGGGCAGCTCTCCAAGTAAAGCAATCAAATAATCTTCGGCATACTTTTCTGCATCTTCTACAGTTCTGAATGCAGCGAAATATGCAAGATCAAAGCTCTTGCACGCATCATCAGTGTAATCGATCTCAAGGAAATCTATTCGGAGACCGTTCATGTTGCCTTCCCAATCGGGGTCATCTGTCAGATCTACGATAGACATACCCCAGCCTTCACCAAGACTGATCTCATCGATATCGAAATCCATGAGGTTCTCAGCTCCAACACCAAGATTTTTACCTGCCATGTAGTAGCATCTGCCGCTTTCGGCAAAGCAGTTCTTGTACAATATTGCAACGTACGGGAAATCGGATGCCTCATAGGTGTAATCCATGTTGAGGTTGAAGTTTATGTACGGCGAGGCACCGTTTGCAATGATGGTAGTCAGACCATTTTCCTGGAAAGTGTAATCGGCGTTGCTCAGCTTTACCTTGTCGTACTGCTCCATCTTGCTGTCCCATTTGATAGCGGGCTGACCTGCAGGAACAGTGGAAGAATCAACCAGCTCGGCAACCTTGACCATATTAGGCTCGGGTTCTGCACTATCCTCACCGTAAGGAATGGATCCCTGGAATTCGGTGATCAAGAAAGAAGCGGGAGTTTCAATTTCCTGCGTCATGAGCGTAATGCCGAGGTATGCACCGTCAGCGCACTTTTCATCCAGGATTCTGTTAAGATTACCAGTGGGATCGGTAAATTCCGTACCGCACAGATTCATAACGTAATCAGTGCCATCATGTCTGATAGAGAAAGAATACTCTTCCTGACCTTCCTCATTCAACGTAGGATGTACGTTGCCATCAACAAATCTTACAAACAGATTGTTGTCCTGGTCGCAATAGTGCGGCTCGCCAAGTGCAGTACCATCACCAAAGCCACGCAACAGAATGCACAGACCGGAGCCGTAATTGGTATTTCCCTGCGCAACCTTGTCCTCGCTGTTTAACGTAATTGAGATCCAGTGGTCACAGTTACCGTAAGCATACTCGGTGACGGTAAACTTTACGGAAAGCGCGTTCCCGTTGCCATCAGCATTGTTGTCCTTAAGGTTGTAGGGCTTTTTCGTGTTCACTTGCACGTAGGGGGCGCAGTTGGTAAAGTCGGGAGAAATGACCTGGAACCCGTCGAGGGTGTACTTGTAACCAGCAGCGGGGACATAGTCATCTTCGTCTTCATATCCGTCAGCTGATCTGGTAGTGATAAAATCACCCTCAACTATACTAGCCGCAGAAGTGGTGGTTGCCAGCGCAGTCATGGTAGAGATCACCATGCAAAGTGCTAAAAGAACTGTCATCAATTTTTTCATTTGATTTTTACTCCTTTTCGAGAATCATTGAATAACATAAATTATTATAATACTTAAAAAAAGAAAAGTAAATAGTAACTTTGTATAAATATTTGTTCTAAATATCGTGATATTTAACAAGGGGGAGACACGTGTTCCTTCATGCGCATAACAATTATAGCATACAAGTCTCTTTTCTTAGCAACCATGAGATCAGCGGGAATATTTTTTGTTTACAGTAACAGCACAACCCAACAAAATCAAAATTGATATAATTTGCATGGAGATCAATGACTTGCAGCCGGCTGTCTCTGATGTGTCTGCTGTTTGCTTTTCCTGATTATTTTCGTTCTTCTCTGTTGTCTGTTGAGCCGGATCGCTTTCCGGCGCGTGGGTTGTAGGTCGCTCTGTGGTAGGTTCTTCAGTTGGAAGCTCGCCATCGTTCAATTGCATCATATATGCCTCAGCATACGCTATTGCTTCGTCCTCGGAGCGGAATGCTCCGTAGAAGCCGATTGTAAAGTTATTATAATCTTCATCTGTCAGATCGCTTGCTGTAAAATGGAACCCGATACGGATAGCATTTATTCTGCCAACCCAATCCTCATCCTCTGAAAGGTCGTAAATACCAAGAGACCAACCGTCGCCATACGTATAATCGTCAAGATCTATGGTATCATAGCATTCCTGCTTAGCTGCAAGCACCTTACCTGCGCAGTAATAGATGTTACCGCCGTCTGCATAGCAATCCTTGGTTAAAACCGCAATGTAAGGAAATTCTGCAGCTTCATAGGAAATTTCGGATTTTACACCCATGAAAATGTATGGAGCAAGCGTTTGTGTAGTCAGCTTAACAGTGCCGTTCTCCTGTATATCCAGTGTTGCACCCACGGTATCCATCTTATCGAAATCTCTGCAGGTTGAATCCCACAGAACAGCCGGCTGATTGGCTTCAACTGTTGATGAATCTGCTATAGGCGCAAAGTTCTTGACATTGGGCTGCGGCTCTGCACTGTCATCGCCAAAAGGAATCTCACCTTGAAAATTACTGATCAGCATAGAAGCCTTGGCATCCGAAACGCCGGAATGCATTGTGACGCCAAGATACGCTCCTTCTGCGCACTTTTCGCTCAGCACCTGATTCAGATGCTCATCCTTAGTCTCTGTGCCACAAAGATTAAATATGTAATTCGTGCCGTCATAAGCCATGCTGAAGGTGTAGATTTCTTGTCCCTGCTCGTTTACAGGAACGGTAATATCGGGAAGCGTAAAAGCTGAAAAACCTTTACCGTCCTTATCCACGTAATGATATTGCGCCTGTGCTTTACCTGGATCGTAACTCAAGCGTCGTATCAAAATGCAAAGCCCCTCGCCATTATCTACAGAGCCTTGGTTTGCTTTCTCTTCACTGTTGAGTGTGATCGCGATCCATTGGTCCTCATTTGTCTCTCCTGCATATGGATATTCCAGAATTGTAAATGTCAGCGAAATAGCATTGCCGTTACCGTCGTTATTCCCTTGCAGATCGATCTTGTTGCGCGTGTGTACCTGCTGATATACGGTACAGTTTGTGTAATCGGGGGATACGGTTACAAATCCATCAGTGGTATATTTGTAACCTGCTGCGGGATGTGAATAGTTTTGTTCATCGTCGTAGTCGTTTGCTCTTCTTGATGTGATCCAGTCACCATCAATTTCTGCCGCTGTTACAGGGATTGCCAGCATTGCAAATACACTCAACAGCATCATGATGACTATAAGCGCCAAAATTGTTTTTTTCATACCATTTACTCCTTTAATCAATTTGCGTCATGCGCATATCGATTATAACATGCTTCTCCGAATCTGTAAATTGACGCAATAAACGAAAATCATCTGCTATGATTGCTGCCGCAACGGCGCATAATAGTAATACTTACAATCATATATGCATGTCAGCAAGGCGAAAAAATAGCATAAAAAGGCTGCCGACAAGCGGCAGCCCTTTATTTGGTGAATAGTTAATTCAGTAAAAATCAGTCCTTCTTCTTTGCTACGAAAGCAACGCCGAGCATTGCAACCAGAGCAACTACGGGAGCAGCAACGATAGCACCGCAACCCTTCTTTTCAGAAGCAGGCTCAGAGGTATCTTCGGTAGAAGGAGCCTCGGGATCAGCGTCGGTAGTAGCCGCGGGATCCTTGGTCTCTTCGGGCTCGGTAGTGGGCTTCTCAGTCTCGGTAACCTCACCGGCAGCGTAACCCTTTTCGGTCAGCCAAGCGGTAGTATATGCCTTAGCTTCATCAGCAGAACGGAACGCACCTGCAAAAGCAACATTCCAGTTATTGATTTCATCATTAAGCAAGTCATCAGCACTGCTCAAAGTGAAGTCAACACGCAGAGAGTTAATTCTGCCAAGCCAACCGAGTTCTTCGCTTTCAGTATAATCAGAAAGGTCGATCAGGGAGAGAGACCAACCCTCTGCATAACAAACGTCAGCATATTCGCCTAAATCAAAAGGCTCCTGGTAGTCACCGGATGCGGTAGTAACCTTGCCTGCGCAGTAGTACATATTACCTGCCTCTGCCTGGCAATTCTGAGTAAGGACAGCAATAACGGGGAAATCTGCAGCCTGGTAAGAGTAAGCGCGCTTAACAGAGAAAGTAAGGTAAGAAGCCTGGCTGTTAGCCTTCATATTTACAGAACCGTCTTTTTCGTTGACAGAATAATCAGCACCGGTAAAAGACAGATCAGTGTGCTGGATGCACTCGGAATTCCACAGAACTGCGGGCTTGTTAGCCTCAACGGTTGCAGAATCAACAATCTCAGCATAAGGCTCGTTTACATTCTCCTCGGGCTGTGCGGAGTCATCACCGGTGGGAAGGTCACCCTGCCACTCGTTGATAACGATGTTGCAGTTCTCAACGTCAGTGGTGCCATCGTGCAGAGCAATACCGATGTAAGCACCGTCGGTACCGCATGCTCTTTCCATCAGTGCGTCCAGAGTTTCATCATTGAACTCATGCTCGCCAATGGAGAAGTAGTACTTGCCGCTATCATATCTTACCTTGAAGGTATAGGTCTCGGCGCCGGTTTCTTCATTTAATTCGATATCATTAGCAGTCCAGAAGTGAGCGTTGATACCCGTAAAGGTCTTGGTCTCATCGTTTACGTAGTGAGGCTGAACCTGGGTAGTGCCATCACCGAAGCCGCGCATCAAGAAGCACAGACCTTCGCCGTATTCGGTTCCGGGAACACCAATGTACTGACCGCTGGTAACGCAGATGCTGATCCAGTGGTCAAGTCCAAGCTCGCCGCCATAAGGATAACCGTTAACGGTAAACTTCAGATTAACGGAGTTACCCTCACCGTCATTGTCAACCTTGAGGTTAACCTTATTTCTGGTATTAACATCCTGACGCAATTTGGTGTCGGTGTAGTCAGGTGCAATGGTCTCAAAACCATTGGAAGTATACTGATAACCTGCTGCGGGAATGTAGGAATCAGCATTCTTTTCGAGGTAGCCTTCAGCATCTCTGGTAGTAATCCAGTCGCCCTGGAACTCAGCTGCACTTACGGGAACAGCAATCACGGTAGCCAGGGAAAGGATCATCAGAGAAGCTACAAGCATGGAAAGAAATCTTTTCATGTTGATTTTCTCCTTTAAAAAATAGTAATATTTGTCGCAAATCATGCGCGTTAATATTATAGCACAAATTCCAATATTCGTAAATAGTCATTATGAACAAAAAGAGCTGTTAATTACTGGTATTGTGGCACAAAACAATTCACAACTCCTTCACTTGAGCAGAATTTCGTAATAGTAGATGGGTAAAGCACTCCATCCGTGGCACAGGCTTGCTGCGTGACCAAAGTCGGAAAGACCGATGATTGTCTCCCAGAAGCTTGTTGCACCGTTGCGCAGCATATGCAGGTAGTCACGATCGATTTCCTCAATTATCACAGGTGCGTACACTTCCCTATTGATTGCGAGTAAAGCATCAAAGCGAAATGAATTCATGCTCAGCGTGTTGGGATGTACTGTGTAGCCGCAATGATCCTTACCGTTTGTTGATAAAACTCGCAGAATATTGGTCAGATCCAAGCCCTCTGCGGCGCCGCAAAGCAGACACAGCGAATTTGTCAACACGCTGTATTCACCTCTGCCGCGCGTATCAAACGACTCAAACAGCTTAGTCTTAGGATTGAAGAATTCGCGCGCAATGGCGATATTTACGCTCTTCGAAGTTGCAAGGTACTGCTCCGCCTCACTATGCTTCCCTAATGCATGGCAAATTTTTGCCATGTGTTGCAGAGCAAGTGAGAAAAATGCATTGAGGGGCGCTTCAAAATATCGTTTCTGCTCAGAGAACGTGCCGTTCAAACCGGGCGACCATTCGTAAAAGTTCCAGTAGCCACCTTCACCATAAAAATTCTCTATCAGATCATTATCCTGTATCTTATTTATAAAGGTATGAATGATCGTATCCAGCACGGGATAGCACTCCTCTGCCAGCGTTAAATCGCCCGAGTGTCTGATATATTCTTCCATTTGAATAAAGTATACCGTGGAAAATGACGGGATTGGAAAATCCAAGCCGCCGGGATAACAAATTGAGAGAATTCCGTCAGGTCGCAATCCCTTTGAGATCAGCTTCAAGTTGGCACGCGGAAACTCTGTTTCGCCAAATGCGTAATAACCGCAAAGCATTTGATTGCGCGAATCCATGCAGTAAAGTGCCTGTTCTCTCCATGGGCAATCCTCGTAATGTTCATGCATACACTGGAGCAGAGTGTTGACACAAACATCGTAAATGGTCTGCTGCAAAAGATTGCCCTTCTCAAACTTCTTACCTTTCACCGGATATTGTGTGGGACGAAGCCCTGCATAATGTACGGTAAACTCGGTAGCATTCACAAAGAATTGCACATAACGGCAGCCAAAGCGACGGAAGGTATGCAGATATATATTTCTACCCTTTTTCGCACGGTAATCACAAGAAAAACCACGCACAGATGTACGGCATCTGCCGTCTGCCAAATGTTCTCCGTATCCAATTTCGATCTTACAATCGTGCGGTAGTTCAATATCAAAATCAAGAAACCCTGCCCACTCCTGTCCAAGGTCGACGATAAAGAAAATGCCTTGTGCCTTATCGTCCGTTTTGAAATGCACGGGTTTGTCAAAACCGCAACAGCCGCGGATGTCCGTAATCTGCTCCGGATATCGGTAGCGCAACGCTGCATACTGCATCATCTGATCGGAGCGTTCGTGCTGATCGACATAGTCAAACAATCCTTGCAGGCAGATCTGCGACTGTGTTCTGGGAGCTAAATCAAGCATCTTTACGGGACGCAGAGAAAAGTCTGTGGAGATCATGGGCATGAGCACGGCGGGAGAAAAACCATCCAAACCACTTTGCTCGATAAAGCCATCGTAAGCGGTAGCATCATAATGATAGGTGAAACCCAGTTGTCTTGAGATCAACTGCTTCATATGGGAAATATAATCACGAGATAAACGGCAGAGCGTATTTTCATCTGAATAGCAAATAGGTGCATCCTGCTCGCAAAGCTCAAAGATCACGCCGGGATCGCCATGAACATATGTCTGTGTATCGTCGCCGTAATACCATACTATGATAGCCATGTGATTTTTGCCCTGCTTGACAAACTTAGTCACATCAATCCGGTCGCTGATCTTGTATGTAGGATAATCGGCGTATTGACCGAAAGCAGCTATCTTGCCATTGATATATACCGTATAATTGGAATCGGCTGCGATGGTCAGCGTATAAGGTGAAACGCCGGTCGCATAAAAATCTGCAACAAAATCAACAAATTCATCCGAAAGGATCTCTCCTTGCTTCCATATCCATTTGGCTTTAACAAACATGATCCACCTCCGAATTTTTATAGTATATTCCTTGATACAGTTCGTTTTGATACAGCAGTTTGTCGACATCATTAACAACGGCTGTCTTTTTTCTGCTCCAATCGGGAGCTAAAAGCGTATCGGGTGCGCCGTCCCCCGTCAGTCGTGCTATGACTGTATCCGGAGGCAGTAGTGTCAACGCATGCGCGACAGTACGCACATAATTTTGCATTGTCATTGGTTCATATGCGCCGCAAAGGTATATTTCTGCCATTGGAGTGTTTTTGATCACGTGCAGCAGATGCAGCTTGACCTGATCGGGATGCAGTGCGGCAACATCACGTACGGTATGCATCATGACCTGTTCGTCCTCCCCGGGCAAACCGAATATCAAGTGGATGCATATGTGTATATCTGAGCTTGCGGCTCGCAAAGCGTTAAAGCCTTTAACAAACGTAGAAAAATCGTGCCCGCGGTTGATCAGTTGTGCGGTTTTGTCACAGGATGTTTGCAATCCGAGCTCGACAGTCAGATACGTGCGCCGAGAAATCTCGGAAAGATACTCAATCACGTCAGGAGCCAAGCAATCGGCGCGAGTTGCGATATTCAATCCTACTGTGCCCGTATAAGTCAATGCTTGCTCGAATTTTTCTCGAAGCACATCAATCGGTGCATAAGTATTTGTATGTGCCTGAAAATACGGAATGACCTTATCTGTTTTCCATTTGCCGTTGATCAATGCGTACGACCTGTCCAGCTGTTCTCGTATCGGTAAGTCGGGAGAGGGGGCAAAATCTCCACTTCCCTTATTCGAACAATATATGCAACCGCCGCGAGAGCAGGTTCCGTCTATATTCGGACAAGTAAAGCCTGCATCGAGAGGCAGCTTTGCCACCTTTCCGCCAAAGGTATGCTTTAAAAAATAATCATATGTATAATATCGCTTATTGGTGTCGCTGTACGGATACGGATTGGTCGATGCCTGGGTTATCTTTTTTTTCATATTTTGTCTTTTCCTTCCGTGCATTTCTCATCTTTCATTATACATAAATATCATGTAGCTGTCAAGAAAAAGACCGCAGAAATCGGGTTTCGATTTCTGCGGTAAAGCACATTCATTCGGCAAGCAACTTTTCAAGTGCTGCCATACGGACACAAACAGTCAGCACATTCATTGCGCTTGTCAGATCCTGTATAGATGGATAGGTGGGGGCGATTCTGATGTTGGAATCGTCGGGATCGATGCCGTAAGGATAGGTTGCGCCAACCTTTGTCAGCACAACGCCTGCATCCTTGGCAAGTGCGTATGCTCTCTTTGCCGTGCCCGGCATAGTATATAAGCTGACAAAGTATCCGCCCTTGGGATCGGTCCAGCGCGCAATTCCCTTGTCACCCAGATCGCGCTCCAGCGTTTGCTTAACGATCGCAAAGCGCGGACGAAGAATAGCCGCCTGCTTTTGCATGATCGTTTTGACATTTTCCGCCGTTCCGAAATACTTGACGTGACGAAGCTGATTAATTTTATTGTAACTGATAGTCTGTACAGTCATTTCCTTTTTTGCATGATCCAGATTGGCATCTGACATAGCCATGACGGCGACGCCTGCGCCGGGATACGTAATTTTGGAGGTAGATGCAAAGTAGAAGATCCTGTCCTCATTTCCGTGCTTGCGACAAAGTGCAAAGATATCAGCCAGTTGATCTTCCTGACCGTACAAAGCGTGTACAACGTAAGCATTGTCCCAGAAAATTCGGAAATCAGACGCAGCAGTTTTCATGCTTGCCAATCTCTCAACCGTTTCGTCGGAATAAATGTATCCGTCCGGGTTTGAATACTTTGGATTGCACCAAATCCCCTTTATAGTGTCATCATCAGCAACCAGCTCTTCAACCATATCCATATCCGGTCCGGTCGGCAGCATGGGAATTGTGATCATTTCGATCCCCATTTTTTCGCAGATGAGAAAATGGCGGTCATATCCGGGAGAAGGACACAAAAACTTGATCTTATCCAGCTTGCACCACGGTACAGAGCCCTCAGTAGCCGTGCCGTACAGCATACAGCGACACATGGTATCATACATCAAGGTCAGGGATGAATTTCCTGCCACAAAAATGCTGCTTGCAGGTATTCCCAGAAGGTCTCCAAAGAGTCTTTTTGCTTCAGGTACGCCATCAAGCATACCGTAATTTCTGCAGTCAAAACCGCTTTCCGAAAAGCATGCATCGCGGTCTATACAGGTCAGCAGTCCGTCTATTAAATCAAGCTGCTCTGCACTTGGCTTACCTCTGGACAGGTCAAGTGAGAGACCTTGATCAAGAATATTTTGATATTTATTTTGTAGGGATCGGTATTCGGCAAGCAGCTGCTGCTTGCTCATATCTGAATAATGCATAGTAATAACTCCTATTTGACAAATCGACTTTCCTATTATACCATGCTGTTTGATATTTTGCAATACCTATTTTGAAATTCTTTCTAATAATATTGCAATTATTTTCAGGTTAATACCCGTTTTTCCAAAATTCAGTGATGGTTTTTGCAAGAGATTGCGCGTCGCTTGCAAAACGAACGTTTTCCCAATGCGGAGGAAACAGGGCAGTATAGCGTGGTTCAGTGTATCTTTGATCAAGCAACACGACAATACCGCGGTCTGTATCGGTACGTATAACTCGCCCTGCCGCCTGTAGCACGTGATTCATGCCGGGATACACATAGGCGTATTCGTAGCCGCAACCATTTTGGTCGGTATAGTAGTCTCTGATGATATTGCGTTCGTCAGAAATTCCGGGAATGCCTACGCCCACAATGATACTGCCTATCAATCTGCCGCCCGGCAGATCCACGCCCTCGGAAAACGATCCGCCAAGTACGCAAAAGCCGATCAGCATACTTTGATTATCATCTGTAAACGCATCCAAAAACTGCTCCTTTTGCTCTTGTGTCATACCTCGTTTTTGTAACTTTATAGGTACGTCCGGGTATTTGTCACAAAAAGCCCGGGCAACCTTTTCCATGTAAGAATACGACGGAAAATACACCATATAGTTCCCTACCTTGCCGCAGACAGATGCAGCAATATAAGAGGCGGTTTTTTTAATAGAACGATCTCTGTCCTCATATCGTGTGCTTATCCCCTCTGCGACAGCTACGCATAAGTTCTCGCTCGGAAAAGGTGACGGAAAATTGACCGATACGGCGTGCTTGCCGCCGCCAAGTGTCTGAGCGAAATACTCAGGCGGTGTCAACGTTGCGGAAAACATGATGACAGCCTCGGCTCCCGCGTTACATTTTTCCAGTTGTATACTCGGATCAAGGCAGAGCTGCTTGAGTGTGATCTCGTTGTTCTGCACGGTGAGATAGGTCACAAATCCCGCATCGTAAAGTTTTGCCGTTGCTGCATATGCTCGCAACTCTCCAAAAAACGCATCGATGGTATCATATAATGCATCATGGGTGTGTATTTTCAGCCATTTTTCAACAGATAAAGCAAGTCCGGATAGAGATTCATTCATATCATCAAGCGGCTCGCGCGAATAATAATAACCGCATTCCTCACCATTAGCATCCTTTTGCATGGTGTCACGGCAGTAGCGTTTAGCGATCTTGAATACAGCCGATGCTTGTTTGATCTTGCCATACAACGGTTCACTTTCGGGTATTTGTTGTAAAAGCTTATCAAAAGACGAGCTATGCAACTCACATGAAAACATATCCCTCGCTCTATCAGTCAGATTATGCGCCTCATCCACAAGAAGTACATATTTCCCGTTATTTTCCACGAAATACCGACGTAGTTTGACTGCAGGATTATAGACATAATTGTAATCACAGATTACGATACTGCAAAACTCCGAAAGGTCGAGAGAGAGTTCGTAAGGACAAACGCCGTATTTTTCCGCAACTCGTTTGATGAGTGACGAGGTATAGCCGTTTTGATGATTCAACAGTTCACAGACAGCTTGCATGATTTTTGTGTGTGACGCACTTCGGGGGCAATTGTGCTTACAAGTGCGCTGATTACAGCCTTCTACCGGGCACATCTGCTCTTTTGCAGACAACACGATGGTACGCAAGGGTGCGCCCGCTTCAAAAAGGCGTTTAGCAGCTGCAAACGCTTCACGGCGCGTACTTGCCTTGGCTGTCAAATAAAACACCTTATCAAAATTTCCCCTGCCCATAGCGCGTACGGCTGGATACATGGTGGAAATGGTCTTCCCGATGCCTGTTGGTGCCTGGATAAAGAGCCGTTTCCCATGCATGATATCGCGGAAGCATTCACGCATAAATTCTTCCTGTCCCTCTCTGATTTCGGGATACGGAAATGCAAGCTCAGCTGCACGTGGTTTAACCTCGCGGTTTTGCTCGATGCAGTTCTCAATATATGGGAACGCACGTGACAAAATGCCGGTATATTCATCTGTCAGTGTCTCAATCGTAAAGCTTGCTGATGCAAATGCATACTCTCCCTTTGCTGTCACAGTTAATCTGCGTACACCAACCGTTTGAAGTGACTTTGCCGATGCAAGAAAATAGGCAAGGCAATACTGACGCACGGGTACTGTCCATGGTTCATTATCATCAGGCAATTTGGCAGCACGTACTGTATAATCCAACACCAAGTTTCCGCCATCCGGTGTAATTCCCTGCGCGATTCCGCGGACCTTGATCAGAACGCCTGCATAACGACATGTATGCTGTAACTGCACATTTGAATAATGTACATCGTTTGTTGTGCTTAATGCATCGGTATCCAGCTCTGCCGGAGGTTCTTCCTTAAAGTTACTGCGCCCAAAAGCGAGTGCACAAAGCTCGGTCAGATCAATTTCCACGCCGCCAGTCTGTTCGTTATATCGCACACACATCACCTCCCTGCCTCGTTTTCATTATTATATCATACATAGAAGCGCGCGTCAATCAGAATTACCATATTTTTAGGGGTACACAAATCAATTGTCATGGCTTATAATGATATAGAGTGATAACCGAAAGGAACTATATATATGGATTTAATCAAAATCAGCGATACTAAGCTGAAAATCATGTTAACTCCGTCGGATATGACACGTTACGACTTACACAGCGACAGCATCAGCATTGCCGATCAACACGTACGTCGCGTACTGCGACGTTTACTGGCAGATGCTAAAGCGCAAACCGGCTTTGATGGCGATATGACTCGTCTTTACGTACAAATGTACACCTGCGCGGACGGCGGCTGCGAGCTTTTTATTTCAAAACCGGAGCAGAATGAGGAATCATCTTCATTCTGCGGGCTTCCGGTTTTATCTGCATCTACACAATATGGACGCGCCATCGGTGCGCCGGAAAGGCATGGGTTAGATATGTGCGCCTATTCGTTTGTCAAGCTGGAGCACCTGATATCAGTGTGCAAACGGCTTGCGTCTATCGGATATTGTGGGCAGAGCAACGCATACATAGATCTCAAGAAAACATATTATCTTGTATTAAACGATCTTCCGAGTCCTTCCCTGTATTCACCCGATGAATACTGCTTTCTCGGCGAATACGGCAACAGAGAAAATGCGCGTTCTTTAAATGCCTATCTTTGCGAGTACTGTACGATGTTATGTAAGGACAATGCGGTTCAAATGCTGATGCAATTATAAATTTTCACAACCTCTTGCAATATTTCTCGGATTTTGTTATAATGGTAGCATGAAAGCGAGGTGCTACCATTGACCTGGGATCAACTTTATAATACGTGCTGTAATTGTCAAGCTTGTGAGCTTGCAAAAACGCGCACAAATTGCGTATTCGGAACCGGAAATCGAGAAGCTGACATTCTGTTCGTAGGTGAAGCCCCCGGCGAACAGGAGGACCTCTCGGGTACGCCATTTGTTGGCAGAGCAGGTCAGCTGCTTGACAAATATCTCTACGCTGTGGATATTGCACGCGAAGACGTGTACATTGCCAACATACTCAAGTGCCGTCCGCCTAAAAATCGTGATCCGTTGCCTGCTGAAGAAGACGCTTGTATTGACTATTTGCGCGAGCAGGTCCGCTTGATCAAGCCTAAGATCATCGTTTGCCTTGGCAGAATTGCCGCAATGCGATTGATCAAACCTGATTTCAAGATCACCAAGGAACACGGAGTATGGTTTGAAAAGGGCAACTTTATCATGACCGCGGTGTATCACCCTGCAGCACTTTTGCGTGACCCGCGCCGTAAAGAGGAAATGCTTGCGGATATGCAGGAGATCAAGAAAAAGCTGGACAGCATAAAGGAACAGTTATGACATACGATTTTACCTCCCTGCTTGTAGTCATTATCGTCATGTTTCTGATGCTTGTAGCAGGATTTTTCTGCCGCAAGATAGGATGGATCGATGATGTGGCGTCCAAGCGACTTTCTACACTGATCATTAAGGTCGGACAGCCCATGATGATCATAGACGCTCTTGTCAATGTGGAGTATACAACTGAAAATCTAAAAAAAGGGCTTTTGATCCTCGCCATCGGGTTCTTTTTGCACCTTCTCATGGCACTGATCGCATTCCCTCTTTGTCTGCCCTATAAGGATATGAACGAGCGCAAAATCACCGAGTTTTCTCTGATCTTTACAAATTGCGGATTTATCGGTCTTCCTATTCTCGGTGCTATCTTTGGCGACATCGGAAAATTCTACGGTGCGTTCTTTTTAATCAGCTTTAATATTTTCATGTATGTTTGGGGTATGATGATACTTGGACGCAAAAGAGATGATATTCGTATGACTCCCAAAAAGGCGTTGATCAATTTTGGTTCTGTCCCTTGTGCAATAGGTGTCGCGTTGTATCTGTTGCGCAATCCCGCACTTAATAATCCGCTGATCGGCACGGTCGTGGACGAGGCATTCTTAATGCTGTTTGCGAAACTTGCCGCGCTTTGCTTACCGATTTCGGTACTGATCACAGGTGCGCTGCTTGCAACCAGAACCCCCACGCAACTGTTTTGCTCGGGTAAGATATACTTGTTCTCTTTATGCAAGTTAATTCTGATTCCCGCAATTGTGTTTTTGATATGCAAGCTGCTCGGATTTACGGATGACATCGTCATGTTCTCTACTGCCGTAACTGCATTACCCACAGCATCCATCATCTCAATGTTCTCGGAAACATACGATATTTCCCCCGGATACGCTTCACAAACGGTTGGCGTATCCAGTATGCTTTGCCTTGTTACGCTGCCGCTGATTCTGACGCTGGCAGATAAGGTACTGCAATTATGGTAACGAAAGAGCCGATACGATGCGTTGTCGTATCGGCTCTTTCTATATTTTAATGACAATGTTCTTTTCTTCACTCGTGCTCACTTCAATCATGCACCAATCGGGTGCTCTTTTTTTATATCTTCTATATTCTTTTAACAGTTTCAGCGTTTGTTTTCGGGTAAGTATTATGCCATGCTTTCTCAGTATTTTTCTTAAAATTCCCATTGCAAATCGATTGAGCAGCATGAAAGTCGGGAAGATAATCACCGATTTATTATTGATTTTAACTCTCATACGTGTTACTCTACATATATCTGCACTTTATCACCGTCCACTGTTTCAATATCCACGAAATTGCCGATTGCCCCCTTTTTGACAAGCTCAAATATTTTTCTCAAATCAACGTTTTTTAATGTTTCGTTCCCGGACACCAGTGAGAGATCAATTCCGCTTTCAATAGCTACTTCTATCAAAGCAAGCGGAAGATTGACGCGTATGTGGTCATTGTCCGAGTCATGTACAACAATACGCAATATCATATCTTCGACAGGTTTTCTTTCTTGTTCGGGGAGCATTCTGACGGATGATGTTACTTCCTGCTTGCCGGACAAAAGCTCGTCCACGCTGACGTTAAGTATTTTTGCCAATAACGGAAGGATTGAAATGTCCGGGCAAGTCTGCTCGGTTTCCCATTTGCTCACAGCCTGAGGACTGACGCCCAGTTTTTCCGCAAGCTCATCCTGCTTGAGTCCTTTTTCGCGGCGGAGTGCAGCGATTCTTTTTCCTAAAGTTTCTTTCATATGTGTGCCTCCCTTGTTTATATGCTTCAATTATATCACCTCTGTCTCGCAAAATGAATATAACGCCTGTTGAAAAAGCATGTTTTTAATCAATCATATTGAGAATTTTCACTCAACTATCGGTTGTTTGCGCCTATTATACCCCAATATTGTGATAATTTCAAGGATTTTTCATAACACAAGTAAAGATAAACGCCGCCGTTTGATGCGGTGGCGTTCAGTCTGTGAAATTTATGCTTCCTGCGCGACAAGCACGCTTTGCTTGCGCTTTTTTGTTGCGAAAAAGAATACCATATAAAATGCGGTGATATAAGCAAGGAACAATGCCACCACGCCCACGGGATACAGCACCGGGTTACCGCCAAGCAGATTATACAGAATATCGTAGGGCGTGCCGTCGCCGCGCATCAAGAACATGTAGTTGTAATCAATGATGCGATTGACGATGTAAGCGGTAATGCAGAAGAATCCAAGAATACTGAACGTGATGCCGATATTGCGTTTTTTCATGCTTGCCATGCCGGATATGCCTATGTACAGTGCACCAAAGCCCGAAATACAATGCGTGATACCCGAAACAACGTTAACGTAGTACAGAACGGGATAAGCATTGTAGTTCTGCGCTGCGCCGTAAGTGCCGGCAAGCGCGCCAAGCAATCCGAATATCAAAACAAAATCCAGCGCGGCTTCCTTGAGCCTTCCGGTAGAAAACGCTGCAAGCGGCAAAGTAATCAACTGGATGCTGCACAAAAACAGCGGCAAATTAATCAAAAGGGACTCACCGATATCGTCTGCGTGGATACAGTTGAGTACGATCTTGCAAATTTCAAACGAATCAATTAATATGGCAGACCAGATCAACGGAATGTTTTTGTTTTTTTCGGGATGACTGCGATAATACAGCCCTATCACGATAGCAAGTGCAAACATGATTAACACAAGTGATGTCACGAATGTAAGATGCTGCCAGGAATACGCACCTTTTGCCTCGCCTATTGATTCGCTAAAACCCAAAATGCCTTTAATAAATTCCATAATAACCTCAAGAAATATTCTTATCAGGTATATTATAGCAGAACAATGATAAATTTTGTCGATTTATCTGTGGAATTTAAGATATTAAATTTATTATAAAAGACGGGCGCCCCGTGAAGCGTCCGTCTTATATTTGTGAATATGTATATTACTTGATATAAAACCATTGTCCCTCGGGAGCCGATGAAGCGTCTGTCGGGAGATCGACGGTTGTGTTGCCGATGTTCTTTACGGTTGATACCTGATCAACAGTTACTTTTACGGAAACACCGTCCTGTACTACATTGAAATTATATGTTGTGGTGATGCGATCAACCGTACCGTCGTCATGGAAATATACACGATAAATAACATCCTCGGTATCAGTCAAATCAAAAGGAATGTCATCGACCTTGCTCATCAGCAAGTGATAATGCTCCTTTCCATCCAGTACCAATTCCAAATAAACATCTTTTCCCTTTTGGAAAAATGTTGTATTTTTCAGCATATCTTCGGGAATATCAAGCAAAATGCCGTCGCCATTGGAAAAATCGTAGATGCCGCCGTCAAAACGATCGGGAGAAAAATGCTGCTTGCCCAATTTTCCATCTTCTTTTACGGCATAAAACATCTCATCCTTATACCAACATTCGTTTACACCGATCTGCTCCATAACCTGCTCATTATCGGACTCAATGTGCTGGTAGAAGTTCTTGCCGTCAACCTTAATTGTGGTAGATTGTTTGATTTTGAACTTGATGAACAACATTGCGGTCGTTGTTACAGTTTGCTCATGAACAATCTCATAATTCGACATTTCAGCGATGCTCTGCATAGATTTGTCATACAGCTCATCGGGTGTAGCATTGTTAAAAGACTCAAGAGTTTTTGCGTCACATGAGCATAAACCCAACAAAAAGATGGCGCAAATTGCAAAGCATAAGATTTTTTTCATAATGATTCGCTTCCTTTCTTTATGGCTGTAATACCATTATACATACTTCGGATAGTTTTGTCAAGACTGTTCACAGTGATATTCATAGCATTTTGCACGACTTGTATCGTAATTGTCACAAGTTACGTGTTAAGCTTTGATAAATTTGGAGTTTGGCAAGAGCTACGGAGCTTTGCCTTGCATACGTCAAACGCAAAAAGGGTGATCTATCGATCACCCTTTGCGTTGGTGCAGTGGGTGATGATAAATCCGAACTCAAATTATCAATATAAGAGCTGTAATTTTAACCAACGGTTGACGAAAACTTTCCTAAGCCTAATTGACAATCAACCGAAATTATGCTATACTATTAGCGTAATCAAATTACAAATTCAGCCAAAGGAGGCGATTATTATGATGAACACTTATATTTATCGGATGTCATATGTATCGCCTGCGGCATGCTGAACGCAAGGTTTATATAGTTTTTTGATGCACATCCGATCTCGGGTGTGTTTTTTGTTTGCCTAAAACTTGTTTCTTTGGCTAACATGTAGCTTTATGCACCCGTAGGGGTGCTTTTTGTTTTTCGTGGAAAGCCCTCGAATATGAGTCAAACGGAAAATTCAGCAAACCCGAAAGGAGAATTTTTTATGATGACCGCTATTACAACACTTTTGAAAAATGAAAGAGGGTATGCCTATGAAGAGATTAAAAAACAAAATATTATCTATGGAGCCTA
>JAZNBA010000058.1:0-37773 GCA_045586785.1 Eubacteriales bacterium
TTATCTACGGAAAGGACTTCGCCTAAAATAGCCTTCTCCAGCGGAGAAGGTGTCAGCGAAGCTGACGGATGAGGAGATCGCCGTTTTGAAAATATAATGTTTGTAGAATGACTTTATTTTATATAACATTATCCTTCTATATATTATCTTCAGAAAAACATTCTCCTCATCCACCTGCTCGCAGGTCGCGGCACTTGTGCCGTGTTCCTTCCTCCGCTGGGGAAGGCATAAAAAACCGTTCACTTGGTCATTACAAAATAAACTTTCAATAATTCACAGCATATTATGACACATCCTTACACAATTCAAGGAGAACCAACCATGAAAATAGCCATTCTGGACAAGGACACCCTCGGTCTTGACATAGACCTCTCTCCCCTGCGGGCGCTGGGCGAGACGTCGGAGTTCAACGTAACACCGCCCGAGCTGGTTTCCGAGCGCATCGGCGACGCCGACGTTGTAGTGATAAACAAAGTAAAGCTCAACGCTTCAAATCTTTCGGACGCGAAAAATTTAAAGCTTATTTGCGTTGCCGCAACGGGCTACGACAATATTGACACCGCATTTTGTTCCGCCCACGGCATTGCTCTTGCCAACGTGCCCGGCTACTCAACCCACAGCGTCGCACAGCTGACGGTAGCTATGGCTCTGTCTCTTGCCACTCACCTTACCGAATACCGCGACTATGTCCACTCAGGCAAGTACAGTGCCTCGGGCGTTGCAAACTGCCTTACTCCCGTCTATCATGACGTTGCCGCCATGACCTGGGGCGTTGTGGGCGGCGGCGGAATCGGCGGACGAGTTGCAGAGATCGCACGCGCCTTCGGTTGCCGCGTTATGGTGTGCCGCCGCAAAAACGAGGGCGACTTCCCGCTTGCAGATATTGACACGCTGTGCCGTGAATGCGATATTATTTCGCTGCACGTTCCGCTGTCCGACAGCACCCGCGGCATGATAAGCCGCGAGCGCATTGCCACAATGAAGAAGAACGCTATCGTCGTCAACGTAGCTCGCGGAGCGGTCACGGACGAGGGCGCTCTTGCCGAGGCGATACTTGAGGGACGCATCGGCGGTCTTGGCGTTGACGTGTACTCAAAGGAGCCGTTTGGCGAGTCGCATCCCTTTTATGCCATTCGTCACCTTGACAACGTGCTTCTGACGCCGCATATGGCGTGGGGCTCGGCAGAGTCACGTGCTCGTTGCGTTGCGGAAATGGCACAGAACATACAGGCATTCTTTGGCGGTGAGCGCCGAAACAGAATAGTCTGACGCATTTTTTGCGCTTTTTTGCAAAAAGGCAAAAATTTTTTAAAAAAATTTCAAAAAACCACTTGACAACTGCAATTTGAAGTGTTAAAATAGCACCAAGTTAAAGCATTAAAGCAAAAAAGGCAGAGATCGAAGACTCGAAAGCCAATGTTTTGTACCCACAGAGAGCCTGCGGACGGTGTGAGCAGGCGGACAGGCATCGGTGAACTTACACTTCGGGAGCCGCGCACCGAACCATGAGTAGGATGCGACGGGTATCGACCGTTATATCGATGGGCATTTGAACACGAATGTCTCAGAGGTCTGTGCTGTGAAGCACAGATAAAGCAGAGTGGTACCACGGGAATAGTTTTTTCCGTCCCTGTATCGGCATTGCCGACACAGGGACTTTTTGTTTTTTATACGGTTTTAACAGATTTCGTATCTGTTACAAATAAATTTAATTTTTCAGGAGAAAGACCATGAAAGCAACCAAAATTTTATCCCTCGTCCTCGCCCTCATTCTTACATTGGGCGCACTCACACTCACTTCTTGCGGAAACAAAGCCAAATATACAGTCGGCATTTGCCAGTATGACCGTCACCCCGCCCTTGACGCCGCAACCCAGGGCTTTAAGGACGCCCTTACAGCGGCGCTTGGCGAAGACGTCGCCTTTGACGACCAGAATGCCGCAGGCTCAACCGACACCTGCGCTACAATCGTCAGCACCTTCGTTACCAAAAACGTTGATCTCATTATGGCAAACGCAACTCCCGCTCTTGTTGCGGCTCGTAACGCAACCCCCGACATCCCGATCCTCGGCACATCCATTACCGAGTACGGCGTAGCGCTTGGCATTGACAACTTCAACGGCACCGTGGGCGGCAACATTTCGGGTACATCCGACCTGGCTCCTCTTGACCAGCAGGCTCAGATGATCATCGATCTGGTTCCTTCCGCAAAGGTAGTCGGTATGCTGTACTGCTCCGCAGAGCCCAACTCCGCATACCAGGTAAAGGTGGTTAAGGAATACCTCAGCGGCAAGGGCATTGAAGTTAAGGACTTCCCCTTCTCGGGCGCTGATGACGTTCAGATCGTAGCAGGCAACGCCGCTGACAACTGCGACGCGCTGTACATCCCCACCGATAACACCGCCGCGACCTACGCCGAGGCTATTCACGGCACTATCGCCGACAAGAAGGTTCCCGTCATTGCTGGCGAGGAAGGCATCTGCTCCGCTTGCGGTATCGCGACACTCTCCATCGACTACTACGATCTGGGTTACGCAACCGGCGAAATGGCAGCAAAAATACTGACCGGAGAGGCTGATATTGCTACTATGGCTATTCAGTACACACCCGAAGCAAAGCTTGCAAAGAAGTACAACAAGGAAATTTGCGACGCTCTCGGTATCGACACTGCCGCACTTGAAGCAAAGGGCTTTACCGCCATCGGAGCGAACTGATAAAAAATAACAATAAGGAATGCGTCATGCGGCGCATTCCCTATTGTGCACTTGCGCAATATAAAAATGAAAGGTTTTTTCTCATGTTTATAAATTATCTTAACTCATTGCCTGCCGCCGCCGCACAGGGTATAATCTGGGGCATCATGGCTATAGGCGTTTATCTGACCTACAAAATTCTTGACATTGCCGATCTGACCGTTGACGGCTCTATCTGTACAGGCGCATCCGTATGCGCGGTCATGATGGTAAACGGGTACCCCGTTTGGATGGCACTCATCGCCGCCTTTATCGTAGGTATGCTGACGGGACTTATGACGGGTATTTTCCACACATTTATGGGCATCCCCGCAATTCTTGCAGGTATTCTGACACAGCTTATGCTGTGGTCCATTAATTTGAAGATCATGGGTACATCCCAGATCGCGCTGGACGTTTCCAAGCTCCCTCTGCTGGTCACCAACCGCAAGGCGCTGATCCCCCGCACGCTTTTGATCCTTGTAATATTCGCCGCCGCGTTGATCGGTCTGCTTTACTGGTTCTTCGGAACGGAATACGGAGCATCCATCCGCGCAACAGGCGCAAACCTAAACATGAGCCGCGCCCAGGGCATCAACACAAATCTGACAAAAATATTCGGTCTGGTTCTTTCCAACGGCATCGTGGCACTTTCGGGCGCACTGCTGGCGCAGTATCAGGGCAGCTCCAACAACAATATGGGTAAGGGCGCTATCGTTATCGGACTTGCCGCCGTCATTATCGGCGAGGCTCTGTTCGGCTGGTTTACCAAAAACAACTTCGCGCTCAAGCTGATGGCGGTTGTTTTCGGTGGAATTATTTATTACGTGGTCTACAACACTGTAATTTATATCGGTCTCGACGCAGACCTGCTGAAGCTGCTGTCCGCATTGCTTGTTGCTCTGTTCCTGGCGGTCCCCTATTGGAAAAACAAATATTTTACAAAAGCCGCAAAAAGATCCAAAGCTAAGGAGGGCGTAAAAAATGCTTGAACTGAACAGCGTTTTTAAGACATTCAATCCCGGCACAGTAAACGCAAAACGCGCGCTGAACGGTGTTGACCTGCACTTAAACCCCGGCGATTTTGTAACTATCATCGGCGGCAACGGCGCGGGCAAGTCCACAACGCTTAACGCTATCGCGGGCGTATGGCCCATTGACAGCGGTGAAATAAAGATCGACGGCATCGACGTCTCGCACCTGCCTGAGCACAAGCGAGCCAAATATCTGGGGCGCGTGTTCCAGGACCCCATGACGGGTACCGCCGCAACCATGGAGATACAGGAAAATCTGGCTATCGCCGCCCGCCGCGGCGAGCGAAGAACGCTTCGCTGGGGCATTTCGTCCAAGGAAAAAAAGCAGTTTCGCGAGCAGCTGGCAACGCTGGAGCTGGGACTTGAGGACAGAATGACCGCCAAGGTTGGTCTGCTTTCGGGCGGTCAGCGTCAGGCACTGACGCTGCTTATGGCAACGCTTAAAAAGCCGCAGATACTGTTGCTTGACGAACACACCGCCGCCCTTGACCCCAAGACCGCGGCAAAAGTGCTTGAGCTTTCCGACAAGCTCATCGCCGAAAACAATCTGACCGCCATGATGGTAACACACAACATGAAGGACGCCATCGCCCACGGCAACCGTCTTATTATGATGCACGAGGGCAGAATAATCTTCGATGTGTCGGGCGAGCAAAAAAAGCAGTTGACCGTCGAAGCACTTATTGAAATGTTCTCAAAGGAAAGCGGTGAGGAGTTCTCCAGCGACCGCGCGCTGCTGAGTAAATAAAAAATATCCGTCGTATGTGTAGTGTCCTTAAGGACACTACGCATACGGCGGATATTTTTTAATCAAAACCTGACCTTACTCATAACCGTTGCGGACGGATTGTAGAATCGGCATATCTTCAGCGTCTGGGCGGTAGCCTCGAACAGAAACGCGCAGGCGTGTCCGTCCTCACTCTCGTATATCATAAAATAGCCGTCCTCGGCGTCGGGGGAAGACAGCGCGGAGTAAACAATTTCGGGCTCGTAAGCATCCAGCTTGCTTTTTTGCAGTTTGTCATTCAGCGGAGCGATGGCAATGGCGTTTTTCAGCTTTGCCTCCATAAACGTCTTACGGGAACGGTTGCCGTAAATTTTTGAAAATGTAATAATCCCCGAGGTGATGGAATATTCATATTCCACATCAATAAAGCGCCGCCACGTCAGAACGATATAAAAGACCGTTGCCATAGCAAGAAAAAATATAAACCAATAAAGCTGTATCACGCAAAAGAATACGATAAAAACGAGCGGGAACAAGACATATGAAACGATAAATGCCGCCTTTTTTGCCTTCATCTTGGCGTCGTTTTTGGGCGCGACAGCATATTCATATGTTGAAAACTCATGCATACGGGCTACCTCCGAAAATTTATATATAAATTGTAACACAAAACGCGTATAAAATCAACCGATATATAAGAAAAATCGCAAGAAATTGTATATAGGTCTTGAAATTATGCGCGATTCACGATATAATATTTATAATAACATAGTAAAGGACTAAAACAAATGAAAGCAGTAATCACAGTAACAGGCAAGGATAGCGTAGGTATCATTGCGCTGGTCAGCTCCGAATGTGCCGTTTATGACGCAAACATACTTGAAATTTCCCAAAGCGTTCTCAGCGAATACTTCGCTATGATAATGCTTGCCGACGTCAGTAAGCTCGCCATCCCCTTCGGCGACTTTGCCGACAAGATGCGCAAGCTGGGCGAGTCTCGCGGGCTTGAGATCCACGCCATGCACGAGGATATCTTCAATTCAATGCACAGAATATAAAGGAGTAGTTCGGCATGCTTAATACTTCCGATATACTTGAAACAATAAATATGATACGTCAGGAAAATCTGGATATCCGCACCATAACCATGGGTATCTCGCTTTTCGACTGTGTCAGCGAGGACGAAAACCGTCTTTGCGATAAAATTTACGACAAAATTACCAAAACCGCCCATAACCTCGTCCCCACAGGCGAGCAGATCGAAAAGCAGTACGGCATTCCGATCGTCAATAAGCGTGTATCCGTCACCCCCGTATCGCTTATCGGCGGCAATATCTCTCCCGACGGCTACATAAAAATTGCAAAAACTCTCGACCGTGCGGCGGCAGAGCTGGGTATAAACTTCATCGGCGGCTTTTCGGCGCTTGTCCACAAAGGTGCCACAAAAGGGGCCGACAACCTGATCTCGGTCATTCCCGAGGCGCTGGCGGAAACTAACATGGTATGCTCCTCCGTCAACGTGGCAAGCACAAAGGCGGGCATCAACATGGATGCTATCGCTCAAATGGGAAAAGTCATCAAGCGCGCGGCGTATCTGACTCGCGACAACAATTCCATGGCGTGCGCAAAGCTGGTGGTGTTCGCAAACGTTCCCGAGGATAACCCCTTCATGGCAGGCGCGTTCCACGGCGTAGGCGAGCCCGAGTGCGTTATCAACGTAGGCGTTTCGGGCCCCGGCGTTGTTGCCAGCGCAATCAAGCGCGCAGGCGACTGCGATCTCTCGGCTCTCGCCGAGGTCATCAAGCGCACCGCTTTTAAGATAACACGTGTAGGTCAGCTTGTTGCGGGCGAGGCGGCAAAGCGCCTTGACGTGCCCTTTGGTATCGTTGACCTGTCGCTGGCTCCCACTCCCGCCATCGGCGACTCGGTTGCTCACATTCTTGAGGAAATGGGACTTGAGTCCTGCGGCGCGCACGGCACAACGGCGTGTCTCGCAATGCTTAACGATGCGGTCAAAAAAGGCGGCGTAATGGCGTCCTCCCACGTAGGCGGACTTTCGGGCGCGTTTATTCCCGTATCCGAGGACGCAGGCATGATCGCGGCTGCCGAGTGTGGCGCACTGACACTGGAAAAGTTAGAGGCCATGACGGCTGTCTGCTCGGTGGGTCTTGACATGATAGCAATTCCCGGCGACACAAGTGAGGACGTCATCTGCGGCATTATTGCCGACGAGATATCCATCGGTGTTGTCAACACCAAGACCACTGCTGTCCGTCTTATTCCCGCATACGGCAAGAGCGTTGGTGAAAGCGTTTCCTTCGGCGGACTTTTGGGCTACGCTCCCATCATGCCCGTCAACACATACTCCCCCGCCCGCTTTATTTCTCGCGGAGGACGCGTCCCCGCGCCTATTCACAGCCTTAAAAACTGATTTGGTTTTTGCAAGCGGTGCTCCCATGGGAGCACCGCGAAGTTATATATAATAATAGAAAGGTTTCTTCATGAAAATACTTACCATCGGCGACATCACGGGCGTCCGTTCGATCGAATATCTGCGGAAGCGGCTGTGGGGCGTTCGACAGCAGTACGGCGCGGACGTGGTTATCGCCAACGGCGAAAACGTCAGCGACATTCGCGGCATATCCGCCGCCGACGCACAAGCTTTACTTGATTGCGGCATTGACCTGCTTACGACAGGCAACCATGTTTGGGGAAAGTTTGACATCGGATCATTTCTCGACACCTCGCCCTCCATTATTCGTCCTGCCAACTTTCCGCCCTCCTGCCCCGGCGTTGGCAGTACCGTGTTGCGCGTTGGCGGCTGGAGGTTGCTCTGCATAAACGTAATGGGAGTTGTATATATGGACGCGCTGGATTCCCCCTTTGACACGGTTGACAAAATACTTGAACGTGAGCGCGGAAAATACGATCTTGCTCTGATGGACATACACGCCGAGGCAACCAGCGAAAAATTAGCCCTTGCCCACTATTTCGACGGACGCATCAACGTCATTTTCGGCACTCACACCCACGTGCCCACCGCCGACGAACAAATTTTGCCTCGCGGCACAGGTTACATCACCGATCTTGGTATGACGGGGCCTGTGGGCGGCATTATCGGAACCGAAGCTCAATGCGTCATCCGCCGCTTCCGCACCAAAATGCCTCAACGCTTCTCGGTTGCGGAGGGTGAGATAAAAGCACACGCCGCGCTCTTCGAGCTTGATACAGACTCCGGGCGTTGCACCCGCGTCACACGAATAGTTTTCTGATATGAAAAAAACTGTGAAACAATATATCGCCATAGATTCGGGCGGCACAAAAACGCTGGGCGTTTTGTTTGACGAGTACGGAAACGTGCTCCAAATGCTTCGCGCCGAGGGTGCCAACCCAAACGCAATCGGCGCAGATGCGGCAATCCAAGTAGTGTACGGCGTCATTGACAAGCTGAAAACCCTTGCGTCCGCGTCCGTTTCGGGTGTTATCATCTCGTGGGCGGGCATTACCGCCTACGGCGACGCGTTTGAAACACGCTTGCGTCAAATGACGGGAATCGACGCGCTTTACACCGTCACCGACGCTGTCCCTCTGCTGACGGGCGGTCTTGGTGACAAAGACGGCGCTTGCCTGATATCGGGAACGGGCTCGGCTTGCTTTGTCCGCTTGAATAATGAGCTTATCCGCATTGGCGGCTGGGGTTATTTGCTTGATACCTCCTCGGGAAGCGGCTTTGACCTGGGCCGCGACGCTCTCGCGGCGGTGCTTCACCACATTGACGGTCAAGGTGAGCCTACTTTGCTTACCGAGCTTATCCAAGCGCGGCTGGGTTGCGATGTCAGCGCCGCCATACCGCTTATATACGAGGGCAAGCAAGCATATATTGCTACCTTTGCTGACCTTGTATTCGAAGGAGCACGGCGCGGCGACAGAATATGTCTTGATATTTTGCACCGAAACTGCGAGGGGCTCTCTAAAATGCTGCACGCTGCCGCAAAAAAGCTGTCGCCGCCCTTTGACGTTGTTTTGAGTGGAGGAATTTTTCAAAATTATCCTGAATATATTCAAATGCTGATAAATTGCACCCCCGAAGGTCTGCGTCTGCGTGTCATGACCGAGCCCATTTTATGGGGCTGCGCCGCCGAACTGCTTTGGCGGCTTGGTACTTGTCCCGACGATTCATTTAAAAAATGTTTTATCGAAACATTCTCCCGATTGCCTTGACAATATACACCATTTGAGGTATAATTAAATTTGTAAAAATACGGATATCTCCGTTTAAATTTTGAAAGGAAATATTGTTATGAAAAAAACATTAGCGCTGCTGCTGGCAATGCTTCTGATGCTGTCATCTTTGCTTATCGCTTGCGCGCAGCCGCAGGACGATACTGCTGACACCACCACCGCTACAGCAGAAACCACTCCCGCCCCCGGCACGCCCGACGCGGTCGATACCACCACGGTTGCCGACACCACCGACAAGTACGAGCAGTACGACAATCTGCCCGAGCTCAACTACGGCGGCGATGTCGTTACCATTCTCAGCCGCGGACGCGACTGGTGCGATGACGAGATCACTGTTAAAGATATGAACGGTGAGCCCATCAATGACGCGATCTACAACCGTAACGTCGCTGTTGAATCCCGCATTGGCATCAAGATCAACAACATAATGACCGCTGACAATGACAACTATACCATCTCCGATATGATCCGTACTCAGGTCAACTCAGGTACAAGCGAGTACGATATGCTGGCAAACAGCGTGTACTCCACTATTATGTACACCGGCGAAGGTCTCTTCCGCGACCTTACCGAATGTGAGCATCTTGATCTGGATCAGATCTACTGGGCACAGGGCTTTAACGAAGCCGCTTCCATCGGCGACGCTCAGTTCTTTGCTACAGGTGCTATCGCGCTGTCTACATACCGCTTCATTTTCGCTACCTTCTTCAACCGTAATATGTTCACCGACAACGGTCTTGATATGCCTTACGAGGCAGTAAATGCCGGCAAGTGGACACTTGACTATCAGTACGAAATAAGCAGCAAGATCTACGAAGACCTTAACGGCGACAACACCGCCGACGAGGGCGACCGCTACGGCTTTGTTACCAACGCCGACATGATCGGTGTTGACGCTTACTGGTCCTCCTGCGAGCTTCCCATTCTGAAAAAATCTCAGGACAACTACCTTGAGTACGCAGTTGACGTTGATCGTCTTTCCACCGCCGTTACAAAGATCAACCACCTCATCTGGGAAAACACCGGCGCATACTCCGTCAAGCACGGAACCGCTGACTCCGAGCAGGAGACCATCGCCGCTATGTTCGCTGACGACAGAGCAGCTATGGTTACTCTGCGTCTGATTGAGGCAGAGGGCTCCAACCTCAGAAATATGAGAAGCGACTACGGCATCGTCCCCATTCCCAAGCTTGACGAAACTCAGGAAAAGTATTACAGCTACGCTCACGATTCTTTCACTGCAGTAGCTGTTCCCGCAACCGTCAGCGACGACAGATTGCAGCAGATGGGCGCAGTCATGGAAGCTCTCGCATCCGAAAGCTACAGAACCGTTCTTCCCGCTTACTACGAGATCACGCTGAAGGATAAGTATTGTAACGACCCCGAATCCCGCGATATGCTGGACACCATCATCGAAGGCTTCTTCGTTGACGCAGGCGTTCTTTACACCAAGCAGATCGACTCCGTACACCAGAAGCTGCGTACCTTCGTCGGTTCCAACCTTAACAACGTTGCGTCCGCAATGAAGGCGCTCTCCAAGTCCACCCCCAAGAGACTTAACACTCTAGTCGAAAGCATCAGAAAAGTTGTGGAGTGCAACTGATAATTAAAAATATATACAGCACTCACCTGCGGTGAGTGCTTTTTATATTTAAGTCAGCTTCAATTATTAGCCAAGCTTTGCCTGGTTGACCTTGATGCCGGGGCCCATAGTGCTTGCCACTACGCAGCTCTTGATGTACTGACCCTTTGCAGCAGCGGGCTTAGCCTTGATAATAGCGCCAAGCAGAGTGTCAAAGTTCTCACCCAGCTTTTCAGCACCGAAGGATGCCTTGCCGATGGGGCAGTGGATAATGTTGGTCTTGTCAAGACGGTACTCGATCTTACCTGCTTTAGCCTCGGTAACAGCACGTGCTACGTCGGGGGTAACGGTACCTGCCTTGGGGTTAGGCATAAGGCCCTTAGGACCAAGCACACGACCCAGTCTACCAACAACACCCATCATGTCGGGGCTTGCGATAACTACGTCGAAATCGAACCAGTTCTCTTTTGTGATCTTTTCAACCAGATCCATATCGCCTACGTATTCAGCGCCTGCAGCCTTAGCAGCCTCAACCTTGTCGCCCTTAGCGAAAACCAGAACACGAACAGTCTTACCGGTTCCGTTAGGAAGAACAACTGCGCCTCTGACCTGCTGGTCAGCGTGACGGGAGTCAACACCCAGTCTTACGTGAACTTCAACGGTCTCGTCGAACTTTGCCTTAGAAGTCTGGCAAACGAGGTCAAGTGCCTCTGCGGGATCGTAGAGTCTGGACTTGTCGATCAGCTTTACGCTGTCGGAATATTTCTTACCCATTTTAGCCATGTTTATCTACCTCCTTAGTCCTCTACCGTTATACCCATGCTGCGGGCTGTGCCTGCGATCATGCTCATAGCGGCTTCGATGGAAGCGGCGTTGAGGTCGGGCATCTTTGTCTCTGCGATCTTGCGAACCTGCTCTTTGGTCAGCTTTGCTACTTTGTCCTTGTTGGGCTTAGCAGATGCGGTGTCGATGCCGCAAGCCTTCTTGATAAGAACGGGTGCAGGAGGAGTCTTGGTGATGAAGGAGAAGGAACGGTCAGCGTAAACTGTGATAACTACAGGAATAATAAGACCGATATCATTCTTTGTTCTTTCGTTGAATTCCTTAGTGAATACAGGAATTGCAACACCGTACTGACCGAGCGCCGGACCTACAGGGGGCTGGGGCGTCGCTTTTCCGGCAGGTAACTGAAGCTTGATGTAACCCAGTATTTTCTTTGCCATGGTTGTTTATACCTCCAAATGTGGTTTTCTGCGGGAGAATTGTAAGAATTTTTCTCCCTCCCACTTATTCGACGGAAATATCCGTCATTTGTTTACTGCCTTTACCGCGCTGGCTTCCAGCTCGACAGGCATGTCGCGGCGGCCTCTCTTGACCAGTGCCGTGACGGTTTTCATATCATCCGAAATGCCTTGCACAACGCCGACATATCCCTCAAACAGACCGCTGCAGATGAGAACCTCGTCGCCAACGCCGAAGGAGAACTGAACCTTCTTTTCTTCGATGTTGAGAGCCTCAACCTCTTCCTCGGACAGGGGGGTGGGGCGAGAGCCGGGACCGACAAAGCCGGTAACACCGGTAATATTGCGCACCGCATGCCAGCTTTCGTCATTCATAGTCATTTTTATGAGAACGTAGCTGGGGAATATCTTGACCTCAACTTCCTTTTCAACGTCGCCATTCTTTTCGATAATGGTCTCAACGGGAATGCGGATGTCGTAGATCAGATGATGAAGTCCGCGGTTTTCGATGATATTCTCAAGGCTTGCCTTGACTTTGTTTTCGTAGCCGGAATAGGTGTGCGCCACATACCATCTCGGACCTACATTCATTTCGTTGATATCACTCATAATATCAGAAATTCAGTTTGCCAAGAGCAATTATGCCCTTGTTGAATGCGAAGTCAAGCAGACCAACAACGATTGCTATTGCCAGTACAGCAACGATAACAACGATGGTGTTTTTCTTGACATCCTGCTTGGAAGACCAAACGATCTTCTTGAGCTCGCTCTTGTAGCTGAGCAGCCATACCTTCAGCTTTTCGCGCTTAATGATCGCAAATACAACGCCTACGATAATCAGTGCGCCGAGAACGCCCATGCTGATCCAGAATCCGAGACCCAGAGTTTTTTCCTCTGTTTCGGTTTCAGCGTCACCATGATCGTGACCTTCGTGCTCATCTGCTGCTGCGGTAGTATCTGCAGACTCTACTACAGTGGTGTCTGCAGCATCTGCTGCATCGTCGGCTGCGAGTGCTGTCATGGGAACCATAGCGATAACCAGCAGCATTGCGATCAGGCAAGCGAAGATGGATCTGAATGTTTTAGTATTCATCATCATTCACCTCGCGAATTACTTGGATTCTCTGTGAAGAGTGTGCTTACGGCAGAAGCGGCAGAACTTTTTCTGCTCAAGCCGGTCAGGGTCATTCTTCTTGTTTTTCTTGGTGTCATAATTGCGCTGCTTGCACTCGGTGCAAACCAGTGTGATCTTGACACGGGAATCATTAGCCATGTTTGCGGCACCTCCAATTTTTTTATTTGAACCGCACGGCGGTTCGTGTACCTCCCTCCGACACAGGCTGTCATACAGATTTGGCGCGTTTGCACGACAAAAGAACTCTGTGCGCAGAGGTAAGAACAATTATAGCATGTCCCGACGCGTTTGTCAATAGTTTTCAAATATTTTTTGATTTTTTCTGTATACATATATTTTTTGTGCTTGGAAATACTGTTTATGTAACGTGTGCAAACACTATATATAATATAAATGAAGGAAAAATTATGAAAAAACTGAAATATATCGCGACAGCCGTCGCTGTACTGACACTTGTGCTGCTGTGCTGCCTGCCCGTATCGGCGCGCGCCAACACCGTAAGCCTCCGTGCCCTGCTCCCCCGTGAGCCGCGAACGGACAGCATGATCCCCGGCGTTACCACTCCCGAAATAACCATCCCCGAGATAACCACTCCCCAAGTGACAACTCCCGAGATAACCACACCCGAAGCAACCACTCCCGAGGCGACCACGCCCGAAGCGACCACTCCCGAGTCTACAACGCCCGAAATAACCACTCCCGAGGCGACCACTCCCGAGTCCACCACGCTGGAGGTAACGACTCCCTCCACAACCAAGACTCCCGACACCACCAAAACCCCTGACACCACCGTCACCGACGGCGACACCGACAAACCCAAAACCTCCCCATGGGGCATAATAATTGCGCTGGCTGCCGCCGCTGTCATAGTTGTGGTCACAGTCATGCTGCTGCCCAAGAGAAAAAACAGATAAAAAAGCACGGACACCTGCAATTTTCAGATGTCCGTGTTTCATTTATATGATCGGCAGCTCGGTCATGCGCAGCTTGGCACAGCCGTAGGGATAAAGCTCGATTTTTTGCTCTTCACCACGCGGCTCGGTGGACTCGGGAATTTTGGCGCAGACGGTGTCGTAGCCGTCGGCAAGTCCCCAGTCAATTTTTTTGACGCGGGCGCGGAGCACCACAGGCGGCTTTTCGGAGGAAAACGGAATGTCGGCCACCTCGCGGCTCTCGCGTGTCAGTTCATTCGACGCAAACGCAAAGCTCCACTCGGACTCGGGAATATACTCGTAGTCGCAGTACGGGAACTTGCGCTCTACCTCTTTTGCCTCGTATTCGTACATTTTTTTGGAATACTTAATGGGAAGCGAGAACACAAGCGAACCGCATTTCGCGCTGTAAAGTCCGTGAGGACGGCTTATCATCTCGGGCGTTACGTCAAAATCTACCGAAATTTCGGTGTTTCCTGCCTGAATATTAAATACAAGCTCGGAGGAGTCCGCAGTCTGACCGTTTACCCTTACGTTTTTTGCGAAAGAGGGCACTCTTACGATAAAATCAAACGCATTTTCCGACTCTAATGTATACTTGAAGCTGTTCTCAAATGGATAATTGGTTTCAAGACTTATGCGGCGGCTGCCGTCGCGAAGCTCGCCGGGAATGGGCAGCACGTTAATGACAGCGTTTTGGTTATACATAAAGCTTGACAGCGCCAGCTTGGGCCAGCCTTGGTTGAAGTTGGCGGTGCAGCAGCCGTAGTTGGGCTCAAGACCAAACAGATGCGCCTGGGGACCATTGGTGCGGAAAAGCGATTTCCCGGGAAATTTTATGCAGGCGATCTGGTTGCTCATTTGCACGTACTGGTGCGCCCACATATCGTCGCTGATAGTGGCGGGCAGTGCGTTGAATGCCAGCATTTCAAGTCGCTCAGCCCAGCGGGCATCGCCCGTGTAGGCGAAAAGGTGTTCGTATGAATACATCTGTTCAACAACAGCGCAAAGCTCGGTGCCCTGAATGGGGCTAAGTCCCGACAAACACTCGTCGCCCGTGAAAAGTCCCACGGGAGTGCCGTTGTATTCGGAAAGTATACTGTGAAGTGACTCGGCGCGGTCGGCGTAGTCCTCGCCCAAAAGATCGCAGGACACCGCCTCATACTTGAGGCACATTCCGATATTGACTATATGCGTGTCAAATTTCCAAGCGTTGAGTGGACGCTTCCAGAGCTGTGTTACCGAGTGGTAGTCGTGACCCTGCTCGCGCAAAATTTTCGCCAGATCAAGCAGCCAGTCCTCGCCACAGCGTTTATAACAGAAATCAATGGCGATAAAGCACTCAAACCAGCGGTATTTGCCCCATTTGAACAGCGAGATCGTGCCGTCACGCAGTAATTTGTAGTAATTTTTTAGCGTGCGGTAAATGACGTCGGGGATACGCTCGTCGGCGGAGCATTCATAGTAGACAACAAGCACCTTGGTTATAAGCTGGATCGCCCAGCTGTCGTAGGTCGGGCGCTCCTCGTCCTCGCAGGGACATATCCAACCGTCGGGGCGTTGTGACGCAACAATGGCGTCTATGTATTTTTTGGCGCGGGCTATCATATCCTCGTCATCAAGCAGATACGCCAGCGGAATAAATCCGTCCAGCCAATAAGGAACGCGCTCCCAGCCCTCGGCGTCGCCGCCTATCCAGGCACTGTCGCGCACGTCGCGCCACACCTTGTCAAGATTTCCCGAAAGTCCTTGGGCTTGAATTTCCAGTTGACGACGCAGCCAGCCTTCGGGTCTATATTGCTTCGAGGTGTAAAAATTCCATTTTTTCATAACGACGACTCCTTTTTAACAAGGTCATTATAGACTTTTCTGTAAATAAGCGTGGAGAAAATAAACGTCAGCGCGTCCGAAATAAGCTGTGCGGACACAACACCGTAAAGCCCCAGCAGACTGTTCATAATAAAAAGCGTGGGAATAGCGAAAATGCCCTGACGCAAAAGTCCCAGAATAAGCGACTCTTTACCCTTGCCCATTGCTTGCAGACAGTATATCTTCTGGAAGTTTGAAATTACAAGCGGTGTAGCAAGGCAGGCGATGCGTAAAAAGTCCTTGCCATAATTGATTGTTGCCTCGTCCTTGATAAACAGCCATATCATTTGACGCGCGAATATTTGTGAAACAACAATAAATACGGCCGCCACCGCAACACCCGACAGCTGAGCCGCGCGTGTGAACGCCTTCATTCGGGGATAATTTTTTGCGGCGTAGTTGTAAGCAACCAGCGGCATCATGCCCTGACACAGTCCCATGCCCACGTTAAGCGGCAACATATCCATTTTGAGGACTATGCCAAAGGCGGCGAGGGCAATATCGTCGTGATCGGCGGTAAGGTTGTTTTTGACAATTGCAGTTATATTCGCCAGCATAGAGGTCAGCGCGGAGGGAAGTCCTATGGCGAAAACCTGACGCGTCAGCTCGCGGGAGATGTGCGCGTGCTTGGGGGAAAGCGTGAGCACGGTTTTGCGGCTAAGCTTAATAAATACAAATATGAAGTAAAGCGTTGAGATGACGTTGGCGCACATAGTCGCGATCGCCGCGCCCGTAACCTCGTTGCCCGCGGGCAAAAACACAAACATAAACAGCGGATCAAGAATAATGTTTGAAATACCGCCGATCGCCAGACCGATACCCGACTCCTTGGAGTAACCCGCACTGCGAAGCAGATGGGAAAGCGTCATACTCAGCGTAGTGGGAACACCGCCCACAACGACCGCCCAGATAAGATAGCTTTTTGCGTATTCAAGTGTGTTTTCCGACGCGCCCAAAAGAACGCAAAGCGGCTGGGTGAATAAAACACATATAAGCGAGTAGACCGCGGAGATCATCAGCGTGCCATAAATGCTGAAAGCACCCACGCGGCGGGCGTCATCCTCCCGCTTTTCGCCCAAAAGTCGGGACAGCAGACTGCCGCCGCCAACGCCAAACAGGTTTGACAGCGAGGTCAGCAGGAAATAAAGTATGCTGACAACGCTTGCCGCCGCCACCTTGTAGGGGTCGTCGCTCATGCCGATAAAAAACGTGTCGGCGAGATTGTATACCATTGTAATGAGCTGGCTGACGATAGTGGGCACCGCCATTATAAGCAGGGCGCGCCCAACGGGAACTTTTTCAAACAGCTCGGTCTTTGTGTTTGCCATTTCTCTACTGTACTCCTTTTGCGGTGAGCTGCACCGCGACACAGCTTTATTATAGCACACAAGCACGCTTTTTTCAATGTGAAATGCTATTTTTGGGAAGTCTATACCGCATAAAATAACTTATTTTTATAATTTTCTTTGTTAAAAGTTTTTGCGTCGCTTTTTGTAAAAAGCGACCGCAGGTGGAGGGCGCGAAGCCTTCCTCGCGCTCCGCAGAGCGCGAAACTCCTCGGCGTTTCTTTTTGTTAGCTTTTTCTTTGCGCCTCGCGCCGTCAAAGAAAAAGCGGATAACGCGTGCAGCGATTTCGCGTAGCAGAACCATTCAAATACAAACCATCTGACAAAATTTCTCTCACCCTATTGACAAACGCAGACTATTGTGATAGTATATACTATAGTAATAGTCTGGAAGGAGTAAAAGCATGGAAAAAAAGCTTTTCGACAGTGAACTTAAAATAATGCAGCTGATCTGGCAAAACGAGCCCGTCAGCGCAAAAAAGGTCAGCCTGCTGGCAGACGACGCCTTCGGCTGGAATAAAAATACCACCTATACCGTGCTTAAAAAGCTGGAGGCAAAGGGATTTATAAAACGAGAGGACCCGGGGTTTGTGTGTACGTCGCTGGTTTCCCGCGACGAGGTACGCAGGGATGAAACGAAAGGTCTTATCGACAAGCTGTTCGGCGGCTCAAAGCGCGCGCTGTTCTCGGCACTTATCGAGGATGAAAATCTGTCCGATGAGGATATTGCCGAGCTGCGAAGCATGATAGAAAAGAGGAAGTAATGCCGGGCGACGTATTTTACTGGCTGTTCAATATGAGCATAACCGCCGCCATATGCGGAGTGCCTGTGCTTATATTGCGTGCCTTCAAACGCTTGCCGCGACGGATCTTGGTGCTTTTGTGGGCGATCCCCTTTATACGAATGTGTGTACCCATAGGTATTTCGGGCAAATACGGACTTATGACGCTGCTTTCAAAAATAACCACCAAAACGGTCACGGTCTACAAGCCCATTCTGAGCGACACTTTAGTTACAATGACAAACCACGTTATGGCGGCGGAAAGCTACTATCCTATTACATATAAGGTCAACGTGATAGGTGCGTTGTTTCATTGGGCGGCGGTGGTGTGGCTTACCGTGGCGGCGGCGCTTATCATCGCGTTTATGATAATATATTTTGTCACCTTGCGGGAGCTTCGGGGCGCTCAGCATTTGCGCGACAATGTTTTCGTGTCGGACAAGGTCAAAACTCCTGCCGTTTACGGCATTTTGCGGCCTCGCATAATTCTGCCCTGCGAATATGACGAGAGCACACTGCATTTTATTTTGTTGCACGAAAACGCTCACATACGCCGCGGCGACAATTTTTGGCGCATTTTGGCACTCTTCCTCACCTGCGTGCATTGGTTTAACCCGCTTTGCTGGCTGTTTTTGAAAAAGCTGTATTCGGATATAGAGCTTGCCTGCGACGAAAAAGTGCTTAAAAAATGCGACGACCAACAGAAAAAGCAGTATGCACACGTGCTGGTGTCATCGGTGGAAAAGACCAATGTGTTCGCTTCAAGTCTGGGCGGCGCGTCGGTAAGACTGCGCATTGAAAATATTTTGTGCTACAAACGCCTGACCGTTATGTCGGCACTGGGGGCACTGGCGCTTGTCGCCGCCCTTGGCTATGTTCTGCTGACAAACGCGGCGGTGTAAAATAAGGAGGTAAAAATGAATTTAAAACGCATTTTAGCTCTGACTTTATTATTTGTTTTGCTTGCGACGGCGTGCTCTTGCGGAGAAAAAGACACGGACGGACCGCGTCCGTCATACGACGCGGACGGTGTTTACACAGGCTTTTCGGATATTCCCGAAAATTACAACGCCGACATGGCAATAAAGGACGGCTGCGTTGTCATCTCGCACTATACCGTGTCGGACACGCAACCGAACGTCAACACGGGATATGAGCACTTTGAAAAATTCATCCAAGAAGCAGAGCAAAAAAAGAACAGCTTTGTGCGCGTAGCTCATTTTATCAACGGAATAGGTTATTACACCGATCTTTATTATCACGACGGCAAGTACATTCATTTTAAGCTTGACGAGTACGGAATATCCGAGGGAAAAAGCTTTTTGTATTTGCGCCGCCTTGAGTCGGAACATAACAAGGAGCGTTGTTATTACGTGCTGACCGACAGCTTGGAGCTGACTTACCACGATGTGTCGTGGAGCTATCTTGCCAGTGACAGATCAACCGTCACCAAGATACCCTTCTTATGGCTGGGCTTTACGACTTATTATAATTGAGAAAACTTTGATTTTTGAAAACTGATTGTAATGGAAAAGTGAGCGCATTTGTCAGCCTTCCCCAGCGGGGAAGGCAAACAAAACGATAACTTTACCGAAAAAAGGAGTTCCATATGAAAAACAAAAAATTCAGAAATTATTGGCTGTTGTGTATAGTCGGCGTGCTGGCGGCGGCGTCCTACCCCGCTTATATGCTGATAAAAGTTTCCGCCGACATGATAAAATACGGCACGGTATATGCCGAAAACTATCCTAAATATATTATACCCTACACGCCCATCGCAATCTCGCTTATCGTAGGCGTGCTGATACTTCCCCTTGTCGTGAAATACACAAAAAAATTTGCCCTGCTTTGGGGCTCGGGCATCTCTCTTGCGGTGTTCTTCGCGTCAGAGCTGTTGCTGGAGCGCATGATAACGGTAACCAAGACCGTCACGGGGCTTGTTTCCACACTGGAGGGCTGGCAGATGGCTATGTGCTATATTTCGCCGGACATGTTCGTGGAACGCACCTGGACCGAGGTCAATGTGCTTATGGGCGAGTACAGCCCCGCCTTCAAGCTGCATTTTTACTTTATTTCCGTTGTACTTATCATTTCCATTCTCAACTGCGTCTACGGCTTTGCGAAAATGATACTTACAGGCGACAAAACACGCTTGCGTCCATTGGTATTGCAGTCAGTAGCAAGCGGTGCGTTCCTCGGCATGTGCATCTGGGCATGCTTCACCGCCTTTTACAGAACAGGCGAGATCACGGTGTCTCCCCTGTCTGCCGTGCTTATGTGCGCGTTTTTCCTGATCTTCGGACTGACGGTGGGCATTTACGTAATGTCCTTTACGCTGAACAAAAAGCCGCTGTGGTCGGTGATCTCTCCCACGGTGGCGGCGGCAATTACCGTTATAGTTATGTACATAGGCGAGATGATACTGCTGAGCGGGCACCTTTATCGCTTCGGACACGGATTTCTGTTCGACGGATTGCCGGGTATCGTGCTTGCCCCCGTGGATATTGCGGTCATTTTGCTGTCGGGCGCGCTGACAGCCGTGATCGCCCACGCGGTTAGAAAAAAGTAATCGTCATCAAAAAAGCTCATGGATCGACAAATGATCCATGAGCTTTTTATATTCATTTGATTTATTTAAGATCCTTTGCTGTTCTGGGGTACAGAGTAACATCGCGGATGTTATCGATGCCCGTGATGTACATGAGTATACGCTCAAGACCCAGACCGAAGCCGCTGTGAGGAACTGTGCCGAAGCGGCGAAGATCCATATAGTGCTTGTAATCGTCAAGGTTCATGCCGCGGTCGTTCATAGCCTGGAGCAGCTTATCGTAGTCAGCCTCACGCTCGGAGCAGCCGATGATCTCGCCGACACCGGGGACCAGCAGGTCGGTAGCGGCAACAGTCTTGCCGTCGTCGTTCTGCTTCATGTAGAAGGACTTGATGTGCTTGGGGTAGTTGGTGATAAATACGGGACGCTCGCAAATGACCTCGGCGATGTATCTCTCGTGTTCGGTCTGCAGGTCAAGTCCCCACTCAACGGGATAAGAGAACTTATGTCCCGACTTTTTCAGCATCTCGATAGCCTCGGTGTAATCAACAACGGCGAACTTGTTGTTAACAACGCCCTCCAGCTTCTTGATAAGTCCCTTTTGAACGAACTTGTCGAAAAATTCGATCTCGGAGGGGCAACGCTCCATAACGCGCTTGATAATGAACTTGATCATTTCCTCTGCGATCTCGATGATATCGGGAAGCTCGGCAAATGCGACCTCAGGCTCAACCTGCCAGAATTCGGCGGCGTGACGGGCGGTGAAGGAATACTCAGCGCGGAAGGTAGGACCGAAGGTATAGATCTTACCCATTGCCATTGCGGCAACCTCGCCCTCAAGCTGACCCGAAACGGTAAGCCCTGCCTTGCGGGCAAAGAAATCGTCGTTGAAATATTCCTCGGCGGTCTTATATTCGGCGTTCCAAGGCTGTGTGGTTACGCGGAACACCTCGCCCGCGCCCTCACAGTCACTGCCTGTGAGAATGGGGGTGTTGATGTAAACGTAGTTGTGGCTCTGGAAATATTCGTGAATTGCGGCAGAGAGCTGGGAGCGGACGCGCAGCATAGCGTTGAAAATGTTGGTGCGGACACGCAAGTGAGGCAGTGTGCGCAAAAATTCCATGGTGTGACGCTTGGGCTGGATGGGGTACTCATCGGAGGGGCAAGCACCAAGCAAGGTTACGTCCTTTGCCAGGATCTCTATCTTTTCCTTACCGCCGCCGGGGATAACCGCGGTACCCACGACCTTAACGGCGCAGCCGACAGCGTTTACGTTCTCGTAAGTCTCGGGAGTGAGAACGCTCTTGTCGATAACGATCTGCATAGGGGACAGGGCGGTACCGTCGTTGACGGCGAGAAAACGCACGTTACTGGAGTCACGCAGATTGCGTACCCAGCCGCAAACGGTGACTTCTTTGTCATAATACTGCTCGGGAGTGCGGAGGAGCTCCGCTATGTCAATGTGTTTCATGATGTTTTGTCCTTATTTTATATATTTTTAGTATTGTGTATTTTTCGTGCACACCCTCTCAGTCAGCTGCGCTGACAGCTCTCCCGGAGGGAGAGCCTGCTTTGCCTCCCACTCCGGGGGAGGTGGCGCGACGAAGTCGTGACGGAGAGGGCAATATTAACTCAATAATCAGTGTGCTTGCCGCCCAGCGTTATCTCATATCCCGCGGGCATTGCGGCGCGCTCGGACTCGAACGTATTGATATGGTCGTCAAGCGGCGGATAGAATGAATATTTTCCCTGACGCGCGGGCGACTGCATTTTTCTGTCGTCGATCTCGGTGCAGGTGTCGTTTTTGATGTACTCATCCAGCTTTGCCTTGAGCTGTGCAACGCGAGGGTTGCTCTCGTCGTACTTATCCTTGGCATCCGGGAAGCTGTCGAAGTAGAAATAGCGGTCGCCGATAGCCGAGTAGACCAGCTTATCCTTGCCCGACGCCACCATGTAAATGCCCACCGTGCCGTTTCCGTACTGGGAATATACCAGCTCGTGCTTATCGTTCATCAGATCAACGCCGTCGTACTCGCTCTTGTCGTAATCTACGCCCGCAAGCGACAGCAGTGTGGGGGCGAGGTCAACAAGTGACGCGGGATCGTGGCGTATTTCATGCTCGTGACCGGGCACGCGGAGCATAAAGGGAATGTTCGCCGCGCCGTCCAGCATTGTGCGCTTGCCCATGGTGCCGTAATCGCCCATCAGGTCGCCGTGGTCGGAGGTGAACACGATAATAGTATCGTCATACATATTCTTGCTCTTAAGCTCGTCGATAATTCTGCTTATTTGATAATCCACGAAAGAAACGCAAGCGTAATAATGCTGACGCAAAAGCTCCAGCTGACGGGGTGAGATGCCCAGCGCGTCGGTGGTGTAGCGATTTCTCAGCATATCCTCGTAGGAATCGGGATCCTCGGGGATAAAGGGGGCACTCTTCATATTTCGGTACATCTTGTTCCAGGGCGCGGGCGGCGCAAACGGCGGATGGGGATGTATGAAGGAGGCTACCAGGAACATAGGCTGCTCCTCGGGGTCACTCTGGCGTATGAAATCCACGCACTTGTCGCCTACCCACTGGGTAGGGTGCGCCTCAGCGGGCAACTGTGACACCTGCGGCGTATAATAAAGCTCGGTGCGCTGACCGTGGAAGTCGAAAACGTTTTTATATTGTGTGCTTTTCAGCCAACGGCAATAGTCGTCCTTTTCGGGATTTGCCATTTCCTCCTGGGTGTGGCGCTTGCCAAAGCCGAGAGGGGCATAAAGATCGGGATTGTAGTGCATTTTTCCGACGCAGCAGCTGTTGTAGCCTGCTTTGGTCAGTTCGGAGTAAAAGCCCTCGCCGCGGTAAGTCATGACGCGGTTGTTGGTGTTGTTACCCGTGCGGTTGCAGTATTGACCTGCCATCATGCAAAGTCTGGCAGGCACGCAGACGGGAGAGGGCGTATAGCAACGGTCAAAGCAAATGGCCTCGTTTGCTATGGCATCCAGCGCGGGAGTGACGATGCTGTCATTTCCAAGCGCGTGAATGGTATCCCGCCTTTGCTGGTCGGTGAAGATCAGCAAAATATGCTTTTTTTGACTCATTTATATCTCCATTCTAAAAATATAATCGGAAAGTTCTCGCGGTGTATCAGCGACGAAGTCGGCTCCCGCCGCCTCCAGTGCCTCTTTTGTGTGGAAGCCCCAAGTGACGCCGATAGTAACCACACCCGCCGCGCGGCCCGTGATCATGTCGATGGTGTGGTCGCCGCAGTACGCGCATTCGAACGGTTTCACGCCAAAGCGCGCCATCAGCTTGAGTATCTCGTCGGGGGCGGGCTTGAGCACCATACCGGGATAGGCGCTGACGCAAACATCCAGCAGGCTGCCGTCTGTGCCGAATATCGTATCGCATATCTTTTGCGCCGTGGGACCGTGTTTATTGGTAACAATGGCGGTGTGTATGCCGCGCTCACGCAGGGCGCGCAGCATGCCTTCGACACCTGCATACGGCTCGGTGAGGTAGAGAAAGTTCGCGTCATAGCTTGATACCCAGTCCTCGAGCATGGGCTCGTAAAGCGACTCGGGCGCTCCCGCGGCGTTTACCAGGTTGCGGATGAGCTTTTTGGCGCCGCCGCCCGCGAGATGACGGTAGTCGTCAATGGGAAAGGCGGAGAATCCAAACTTCTCCAGCGTGCGGTTAGCAAAATACGCTATTGAGTTCAGAGAGTTGACGGTGGTGCCGTCAAGGTCGAAAACGCATAGCTTTATCATAAAAACTCTCCACCTGCCGCAAATTACAGCGGCATATAATTTATCACCTTATATTTTACTTCATATTGCCCCATTTGTCAATAAATATTGAGTATTGTTTGAAAATAAATCAAAATTTTTTCAAAAACATCTTGATTTAAGCAAAATAGTATGATATAATACATAGGTCAACTGAATAGGGGTATAGTTCAGTCGGTAGAACACCAGTCTCCAAAACTGGGTGTCGTGGGTTCAAGTCCTTCTGCCCCTGCCAAGAAAAAAGCCATTCGCGTAAGCGAATGGCTTTTTTCAGTGAAATTCGCCTTCGGCAAGTGAAATATGGCTTCGCCATGTGAAATAGCTACGCTGTGAAATATTTGCTTCGCAAATGTGAAGAGGCGAATTTCATTTCACATTGCGACGAAGGCGCAATATTTCACAATTCACGAAGTGAATTATTTCACATTCGCCGTAAGGCGAATATTTCACTTGATTAAATATCGAATTTATGATATAATAAGGGCAGAAAGGCGGTGTTACTATGGCTGATTCAAAGCTTCGTGACCTATCCACAGATTTTGCGGTTAAAGTTATCAAAATGTGTGACGGCATAAAAGGTCACTATTCTCTTGTCAATCAGTTGGAACGTTCCTCTACCTCTATCGGTGCCAATATTCACGAAGCGAATTATGCTCACAGTAAAGCTGACTTTGTTGCCAAGTTTCAAATTGCATTAAAAGAATGCTATGAGACTGAATATTGGCTTGAATTGTTTGTCAAATCCGAATTGCTTGACCGTGAGATTGCTAAAGACTTATATAATCAGTGTGGAACTATTCGCAGAATGTTGATCGCCTCCATCAATACAGCAAAGGTGAATTTGTAATATGGCGAAACCTCAATATGTTTATCATGGTAGCCAATACTTATATGATATAGTTCGCCCACAGCAAGCACGTGGTACGAATGCACAAGAATCGCAAAAAGCAATATACGCAGCTGAAACAGTTGATGAAGTAATCCCATTTGCTTTACCTATACGTTGGTATCCCGACGATCCGACAGGTAAAAGGGCATTCTCTTGTAAAAATGGAAAAACCTTTATTGAATACGGCAGCCTTGATCCCAACGGTGTGGGTTACGTTTACAAGTTGCGAGCAGACACCTTTGAAAAGCTTGATGAGTGGCAATGGATTTCCAAGCTGGAGGCTATTCCTGTCGAAGTGATATGTATTCGGGTTAAGGACTACATCCATACAATCTCATTTTCGAAACAAGCAGAGGAAATTCAAAAGAAGTTATTCGAGTAATTACATAGACCTCGTTTACAAGCATGGTGCAAAAGTCCAACAGACCTTGGATCACTTTTTGCGCCCATCATCGCCAAGGGATAAGTCTATCCGCTGACTGAAAACCATGGATCGATTTCGAAAAAACTTGCGGTATGGATCTATTTTGTAAGGGTGTGCCAAGTCTTTAGGTCGATTTAGATTCGACCGAAAAAAACGCGAAAAGCGGAGATTTCGAAAGATTTCTCCGCTTTTTTCGCGCCTAACTTTTTTCGAAATTCCATAGATCCATTTTTAATTTTTTTGCGATACGAAGGATTCGAACTACCGAAAGCCTTCCTCCGAGAGGAAGGTGGCACGCGGCAGGGGTTCCCCGAAGCGAATGAAATGAGCTTGGGGGTTCGCTGCGGAGCGTGACGGAAGGAGCCTGCGCGACTTAAAAAGCTGATTAAACTTTACGGCAACGCACTCTCCCTCAGTCGCCTACGGCCCTCCCTCTCGGAGGGAGGCTTTGAGAATTGCTTGCGAAATGGTTGAAATGTTCACATAATTGTGTTACAATGAAGGAAAAAGGAGATAAACTTATGAGTAACATTTCCGAAGCTATTTGTTCTAAAATAAAATCGTCCATAGACTCATGGTCTGAAAATGGTATTTATGCTATTTCGTTTTTTGTTTATTCCAACGAAGCATATCAATACAAAAACTATAGAAACATATCCACATTTGCCATCAGTTATAATACAGAGGAGGATTGCGATGGTGCGGATTGGTATGATGAAGAACGCTGGAATTATGCGTTTTGGAGGCAGGACGAAACTCCCATCATCGATCCCGATGAAGAACCTGAGATGACCAAACTTCTCTTTGATTGGTATAAAGAAAACGGCATTTCCGACATAGGAAAAGAAGATGACGATTGCTATGACAGCAATTTTAATTACATTGGAAAAGGACCTACTGGTCATTATGAATTATTGCAAATCGTTTCGGAAGTTGCCAACAAATTGCAGTCGGAGGGATATATTGAACAACACTTCGGCAAAAAGATTCCTATAATTGTGCATGGCTTGGAATATGCATGGTATGACATTGAAGCCACAACAAAGGCTAATCCTCATGGAGAAGCAGACACTTTTATGAAAGCAATGAAAGAACTCGGTATGATTCCGTAATAATAAATAATACTACATAGATTCGTTTGCAAGCATAATGTTCAGTCTCCGGAAGACAGCGGGTAAGACTAACATTCCATCATCGCCAAGGGATAAGTGTACCCTCACGGCAAAAATCATGGACTGTTTTTGTACGACAGCCTTGTATGGATCTATTTTGTAGTGGTAACACAAGAAAAAAGCTTTTTGCTTTCGCAAACAGCTTTTTTCAATGAAGCGCACCTGCGGTGCATGAAAAATGAAGCAGGGCTTCGCCCTATGAAGCAGTTCCAAAGAGTTCGCTTGCGAACTCTGGCACACAGAGAAGTTACTGTGCGCTTCGCTTCACGGCGGCAAAGCCGTCGCTTCATGCGAGCGTAAGCGAGTGCTTCATATCGCCGTAAGGCGATGCTTCATTCATTAGTTCCCACGCCATCACGCGTGATTTGGCGCGAAAACGATTGAAATGCTCGCAAATATGTGGTATAATAAAGCAAAGAAAGGCGGTACTCATTGTGTTTCCAAAAAAAATAGACGGAGCAAAGGTGTTATATTATACGGACAAAGACGATTTTGGAGTCGTCGCCTGTGAGGACGGGAGCAATGCGGAATATATTTGCTATCTTGCCGTATGCCAATATGATAACGATACCAGATATTATCTATTCCTTTGCGACGAAAAATATGAAGTTGTCACCGATGATCTATGTGATTCAATCGACGAATGCTTTGAAACTGCTCGTTATAGAAAAGACCACATTATATGGTACAATTATACATAGTTTTTTAAAAATAATAGGTAAAAGGTAGGAGGTAAGCCCATGTTCCGTATCAACAAGAATGGTTTGCCGGCGACAGATGATCAAGGTCGGCTTCTCAACGGCCATGCGCGTTGGAAAGATCCCGACGGTGCGATTTATGAAGGAGAATGGAGCGACGGCATTCCCCACGGAAATATGACCGTCACCTTCCCCGACGGCGCCCACATGGTCACTCAATACTATCTCGGCACCATGCAAGGCTATACCACCCTGGACGCGCCTGACGGAAGCTGTTGTCGCGGCGAATTCCGCGACGGCGCGTTAAACGGCAAGGGCTTCGAGAAACGGCCCAACGGCCTCACCTATGAAGGTCACTTCTCGAACGGAGTGCCTGACGGCTTTGGCACTATGAGTTTTCCAGACGGCTGCACATATGAGGGTTACCATTCCGGCGGCGTCCGTGACGGTTTTGGAACCATGCACTACTCTGACGGCAGGGTTTACACCGGCCACTGGCAAAATGATCTGTGCAACGGTGAAGGAACCCTTACCGACACTGACGGAACTTGCTACCGAGGCACGTTTAAAAATGACAAACTACACGGTCACGGCATTATGTCGGAAAGCGATGGACGGCATTACGAAGGCGAATGGAAAAACGCGCAAAAGTCCGGACAAGGCATCTTTGATTGGCCGGATGAATCCCATTACGAAGGAAATTTTGACAAAGACGTCCGCTCCGGCTACGGAATTTACACCGAAAAAGATGGCGACCGTTACGAAGGACTATGGAAAAACGACTTACAGTGGGGACACGGCCGTCAAACTTGGCGTGATTATGCCACATACGACGGACACTGGCGCAAAGGATCAATTCACGGGTGGGGCACGAGCACATGGCCAAATGGAGAGTGCTATGTGGGATACCGCCGCAACGACATGTTTACCGGTCGGGGTACGTACACAGACAGCAACGGAAAGCGTTATCGCGGACTTTGGATAAACGGCCATCTGTTATTTAACAAAAAAGCGCCCTGTCCCGGCAGTCAATTTTATTTTACCGGTCACGGCAAGCGGGAATATATGCATTGCATTTATGAGGGCGGTTTCCGCGACGGTTTGTGGCACGGCCATGGCGTAGCCAAGTGGAAAAACGGTAATTATTACGAGGGCGAGTGGAAGGACGGCGAGCGCGAAGGCTACGGAGTGATGGACTGGGACAACGAATACCATTACGAGGGCGAATGGAAAAATAGTATGCGGCATGGCTACGGCATCCAGACACGGACAAACGGCGTTCGATACGAAGGGATGTGGCAATGCGACATGATGCACGGTCACGGCAAATTTAACGGCTCCAAATACGACTATGAAGGTGAAATTGTAAACGGTAAACGCCACGGCATGGGCATCTCGCGCTATAAAAGCGGTGACGTTTATGAAGGACCCTATGAAAACAACAAACCGCACGGCAAGGGTGTCTATACACATGCCAACGGCACACGGATGATCTGCACTTTTGATAACAACAAGATCGTAGGCAAAGGTGAAAAGTACTATCCCGACGGCGGCTGTTACAAAGGCGAGTTGAGCCACAACGGCCATGCCCACGGCAGGGGCGTGTGGGAGCTTGCGGACGGTAGCCGATACGAGGGTGAGCACGACATGGGCTTCCGCCACGGAAAAGGAGTTTTGATCCTGCCCGACGGCACCCGCCAATCGGGATGGTTTGAAAAAGATGTCTATATTGGCCCCGAGAAGCCCGAGGATATACCGTCGCCAGCGTCGGAGGTCGAGAAGAATTAATTTAAGCACTGACTCTGTCAAAGTAAAAATTTACTGTTACCGGATAAGATATTATAATAAAAAACGGAGGTATAGCTATGAACGAATCATTAGAAAAGATTATTCAATGTCCAAACTGTAAAAGTACAATTACGGAAGGCGATAAGTATTGCCGTTTTTGCGGAGCGTCAACAAGCATGTCGGGGCCGAATTTTATCGCATCTGTGCCACAGTGCCTTTACGGTCCTCCGCCGGCGCCAAAACCGCCAATGCCACCTGAACCGGATAATTTTGAAGCCGTTATAAATCAAGAAAAGCAACAGGATTATAAGCCTATTAGTAAAAAGAAGAAATTGAGCAACAAAAAAACATGTGCGTGGCGCAATTTTTTCAAACCTGTCATAAACAAAAAAGCTAAGCGCGACGATTCCGATGAATGATCTCGGGTTAAAGCCATGTTAAAAGAAATTTATAAATTAAAGCACGACCAGCTTGAGTATGTAGCACAGCATCGGGAAGCCTTACGGTCGGCCCCGAAATTGAACTGGCTGTTTTTTGAAATTACCAACCGATGCAACCTCAAATGCAAGCATTGCGGCAGCAGTTGTTCTTCAGGAGGCACTTTGCTGACCGTCCAAGACATTAAAAGCACCTTGCAAACGCTTAAAGGCGAAAGTCCTATGATCTGCCTGACCGGCGGAGAGCCATTGCTGCATCCTGATTTCTTTGAAATAGCCGCCTGTGTCAGAGACATGGGGTTTTTATGGGGAATGACAACAAATGCCACGTTGATAGACGAAGCTGCGGCATTGAAGCTCAAACAAGTGGGAATGTCTACGGTATCCGTCAGCTTGGACGGCCTTGAAGCGTCTCACGATGAACTGAGGCAGCAAAAAGGCGCGTGGCGCGCGGCTGTGCGCGGCATTGAGGCGCTTCAAAAGGTCGGCTTTGAGCCGCAGGTAACAACCGTATTGCACCGCAGCAACTTCGGCGAATTGGAGCCGATGTATTCTCTGCTTTGCGAAATGGGTATTACAAGCTGGCGGCCTATCAACGTGGAGCCCATCGGCCGGGCATGCGAGTCGAGCAATCTGTTATTAAGTCCCGACCAGTTTGCCCAACTCATATCATTTATATTTGACAAAAGATTTGACCGTAATTGCCAAATGGAAGTAACGTTCGGATGTTCTCATTACCTTGGTGTCAACTACGAGCACATGGTTCGCGATCACTATTTTTTGTGCGGCGCGGGAATACTTGTCGCCAGCGTACGCAGCAACGGCGATATTTGTGCTTGCCTGGATATAGAAAACCGACCCGAGCTTGTGCAAGGAAACATAAAAAGCGATAATTTTATGGACGTATGGCGTAACGGGTTTGTGCAATTCAGGCGCGATCGGACAGCCGATTGCACCGAGTGCCGCGACTGTTCGGAGCGCTTTATTTGCGGCGGAGACTCGGCACACACATGGAATTACAACGAAAACAAACCTTTGCTTTGCTATCGGGATTATTGCTCGGCGCTGCCTGAGTTCCGACCGAAAAGCTTTGATTCATAGTATTTTTATAATGTGAACGGCAGCATTTTGTAAAATACGGATAAATCTTGTAAATATCAAAAAAGTCGCCTCGGCGACTTTTTCTTTTCTCCAAACCTATCCCCGAAAACAGTTGAAAAACTCGCGCATCCGTGGTATAATCAAATCAACGTAATCACCGCAAAGGAGACTTTTATGAAGCACTCAAAGCTCGTCTGGACACTGTCTCACTCAAAAGAAAAGCACGGCGCCCCCCTGCAGCCCGTACCCGCAACCGTTCCGGGTGCCGTACAGCTTGACTACGCCGCAGCGCTTGACTATCCGCCCTATTACTACGGCTTGAATTTCCGCCAATTCGGCTGGATGGAAGATGAATACTTCTTTTATGATACTACGCTCGACTTCACCGTGAGCAACAACGAAACGGCACTGCTCTGCTTTGACAGCATTGATTATAAATACGAGATCACGCTGGACGGCGAGATACTTGCCGCCGGCGAGGGTATCTTTACCCCTGTCACAATAGACGTCACCGCGTACGCGGGCACGCCCCGCGCTTTGCGCGTGACGATCTTCCCAATCCCTAAGCGCACACCCACACCGCAAAACCGCAGTCAGGCATCCGCCTGCTGCAAGCCGCCCTCCTCTTACGGATGGGACTGGCATCCCCGCCTTGTTCCCTCCGGCATATGCGGCGATGCTTATCTTGACATCCTTTCCGTCGGCACGCCCCGCGATCTTCAGGCGTCCTACCGCCTTTCAAACGACCTGAGCGCGGTAACGGTGGACGCAACCGTCATCTGCTACGGCGACGCCACACTGCGCGCCGAGCTGATCTCACCCGACGGACAGATCGTTGCGTCACAGACAAAAGAGGCTAAGGACAGACAAGCAACCTCATTTTGTCTGTCGCTTGACGCGCCGCTGCTGTGGTATCCGCGCGGCTACGGCGAACAGCCTATTTACACGCTGCGCGTGGTCGGAAACGACACAGTTCAGCGCAAGCTGGGCTTCCGTCGTTCAAAGTTAATTCTCAACGAAGGCGCAAATATTTTCGAGCAAAACTTCCCCAAAGGCCCCCGTTGCGCGCCCATGCAGCTTGAGATCAACGGCGTAAAAGTGTTTGCCAAGGGCTCAAACTGGGTCAATACAGAAATATTCCCCTCACTTGCCACCGAACAGCGTTACGACGAGCTGATAGCGCTCGCTTGCGCGGCAAACATGAACATTTTCCGCATGTGGGGCGGTCAGTACATAAACCACGAGCATTTTTACGACAAATGCGACGAGGTGGGAATGCTTGTATGGCAGGAATTTATGCTTTCCTGCAACCGCTATCCCGACGACGATGCTTATCTCAACATACTGGAGCAGGAAGCCGTCAGCATTATACGCCGCTTGCGCACGCATCCCTGCCTTGCTTTCTGGTGCGGAGGCAACGAGCTGTTCAATTCCTGGTCGGATATGACGTCGCAATCGCACGCGCTGAGATTGCTTGACGCGCTGTGCTACGAGCACGACCGGTTTACTCCCTACAATATGACCTCTCCCTTGCACGGCGTGTGCCACGGCTCTTACGTCAAGGTGGTTTACTCTGCCGAGGACCGCCGCGCGGGCGACTATTCCAGTGGATACGAGTTCATTCGCGACCTGAAGACCTGCAAGTCCACCGGCTATACCGAGTTCGGCTGCAACGGCGCGTCGCCCCGAGAGTATATACTCAAGTACATCATGGACGAGGATACATACTATAACGATTGCAACGAAAAAAACGACATCTGGCGCGAGCACCACGCCTTCAGGGCGTGGCAGGAGGCGTGCCATCTTGGCGTTCCCGAGGTAGATTTCTTTTTCGGCTCCCACAAAGATACCGACGACCTTGTGGAAAAGAGCATTTATCTGCAGGATATGTGCTACAAAGCCATGTTTGAGGAAATGCGCCGTCAAGCGCCGCTTTGCGCTATGGCAATCAACTGGGACTTCAACGAGCCGTGGCCCTGTGCCGCGGGCAACTCGCTGGTCAACTGGCCTGCCGAGCCCAAGAGCGCGCTTTACGCCGTGGGGCAGGCGTTGCGTCCTACGCTGCTCTCGCTTGAACTACCGCACAACCGCTATCTGAACGGCGAGGTGCTGACCGGACGGCTGTGGGTGCTCAACGACAGCCCCGACGTCGCCCCCGCAACTCGTGTGTCGGTATATCTGCTGGACGGAAATACAAAAACGCTTTTGACAACGCTTGACACGCAAGACGTGGATGCCCGTAAAAACGGCAAATTCGGTGTATTCTCTCTGGATATTACCGAGGACTTGTCCGAGCGATTCAGCATTTCGCTTGAGTGTGATGACCACAAGGATTGGAATTCGATCTATTCTTTGGTTCACAACCGCGCCCAGGGCGCCTGCCGATCGGACGTGTCTATCACGACACCGACCGACGATTTTTCCGATTTTTTGAAATGAGCGAAAGGAGAAGATCATGGACAAAGCAAAAGCACGTAAAACTATTATCCTTATAATAAAGATACTCTTAACCGCCGGCTTGGTGATAGCTTCCATTTTTGTCGGTTTTATCTCGCTTGTTATGTCGCTGATGGTATCCAGAACATCGGAAACCATCTTAGCCGTTATAGGTCTGATCATTGTTCCCTCTCTGCTTCCCTTCGTGTGGCTGACAAAAAGAAAAAAATATCTGATAGGCTGGCTGTGCTGCTTGCTGGTCGCGTCAATTATCTATGCAATTCCCTTCGGCATAGAAAAGCATGAAGAAAGTATCACCATAGACGTCACTCCCAACATTAATGTCAACGAATATCTGCCCTTTACGGAGGACTCCAACATCGTAAAGCTTGACAGCAAGACGCTAAAGCTACGCAACAACCTGCCAATCATCGACGGCGCGACGGCAGCGTTTCCCGTATATTCGGCTTTTGTCAACGCGGTCTATCCCGAGACAACCAAGCTTCACGACGGCAAATTTGAGTACAACAACACAGTCGGCGGCTATAAAAAGCTTGCCGAGAAAAAAACAGACATCTTTCTGGGCGCCGCGCCCTCAAAGGAACAGCGTGAATACGCCGAGCAGTGCAAGACCGTCTTCAAATACACGCAGATCGGCACGGAAGCCTTCGTTTTCTTCGTTCACAAGGACAATCCCATAGACAGCCTGACGGTTGAGCAGATCAAGGGCATCTATTCCGGCAAGATAACCAACTGGCGCGAGGTTGGCGGCAAAAATGAAAAGATAATTGCTTTTCAGCGCAACAAAGGCAGCGGAAGTCAAAGTATGCTTATCCGCTTTATGGGAGATACGCCTATTATGGATCCCGAAACAAAAGAAATAAAGAGTATGGGCGGCATCATTGAACAAGTCGTTGACTATCAAAGCAAGTCAGGCTCTATCGGCTTTTCGTTCCGTTATTATGTGGAGGGTATCATCCAAAATCCCGATATCAAAATGATTGCCGTGGACGGCGTTGCTCCCACCGTTGAAAACATCAAAAATGCAAGCTATCCCATCGTGACGCCCGTATATGCGGTGACCTACGAAAACAACCCCAATCCCAACGTGGAAAAGCTGGTAAACTGGATGCTTTCCGACGAAGGTCAGTACATAATCGAGCAAACGGGTTACGTTGGAGTCAACAAATAATTTTATACAGATCTGTTTTGCACGGGAGGCGTTTCGCCTCCCGTTTTTGGCAGAAATGCACCTGTATAAAATTTATATAATTGCTTGCCATCCTGTGCACGGTATGTTATAATAAATGTAAGAAAACCCCTATTAACAAAAATCTTCGGAGGTACACCATCATGAAAACAGTAATCGCTATCATCGGCTGCGGCCGCATTGCCAACGGCGCGCATCTTCCCGCGCTTTCAAAAATGGACAACGTAAGAATCAAATACGCCTGCGACATTCTGCCCGAGAAGGCTGAGGCGCTGAAGCAAAAGTTCCCCATTATTGAGCAGACCATTGAGGACTACAAGATCGCCCTTGCCGACAGCGAGGTTGACGCTGTATTCGTGCTTACCCCCAACTACGCTCACTATACCGTTACCATGGACGCGCTTCGCGCGGGCAAGCACGTTTTGTGCGAAAAGCCTATAACCGTAAACTACGCACTCTCGTGCGAGATGGCAAACGAAGCCAACGCCCGCGGCAAGATGCTTAACATCGGCGTTTGCAACCGCCACCACAAGTCGGTGGAAATGATTGCGGACATGAACGCTCGCGGCGAGTTCGGCAATATTTATCACGTTGTCTGTTCCTTCCGCAGCTGCCGTTCCATTCCCGGTCTTGGCGGCGCGTTTACCGACAAATCTCAGTCGGGCGGCGGCGTTCTTATCGACTGGGGCATTCACTTCCTTGATCTTATCCTCTACGTTCTGGGCGACGCCAAGCTGAAAAACGTCACCTGCGACACCTACTGCGAAATGGCAAAGGATATGAAGGCATACAAATACAACAGTATGTGGGCTGAGGACACCGCAAATATTGAAAACGGCGTCAACGATGTTGACGATTTCGTTACGGGCTACATCAGAACCGACAAGGCAAGCATTTCTTTCAACGGCGCCTGGGCGCAGAATCTTGAGAAAAATGAAATGTATATAGACTTCCTCGGCGACAAAAAGGGCGCGCGTCTGACATACTGTCAGAAGTTCGAGCTTTTCGCAGGCGACACGCTGGTGACCGAAAAGCCCGAATATGATATCCCCAACATGTATCTTGAGCAGGACAAGGCGTTTATAGCCTCCTGCGCTGACGGCATCAAGCGCAAAAACCACATCGACTACATTCTTGAAAGTGCAAAGCTGCTTGACACGCTTTACGCGTCGGCTGACACACACAAGGAGATAGAGCTGTGAAAAGCGTCGGCTTCGTTGACTACTATCTGAGCGAATGGCACGCCAACAACTATCCCGCGTGGATAGAGGAGGCCTGCAGGAAGCAGGGCTTGGACTACAAGCTGGCTTACGCCTGGGCGGAGCTTGACGTGTCCCCCGTTGACGGCGTGACCACAGAACAGTGGTGCGCGCGCTACGACGCGACAAAATGCGACACGCTCCGAGAGCTGTGTGAGCGTAGTGATGTTATAGTCATTCTTGCGCCGTCCAACCCCGAAACCCACCTGCGCTACGCTAAGACCGTACTGACATACGGCAAACGCACTTATATCGACAAGACCTTTGCCCCCGATCTTGCCACGGCGCTTGAAATTTTTGATATTGCCAAGCGCAACAACACTCAATTTTTCAGCACCTCGGCACTGCGTTACGCAGACGAGCTGGCTTCCGTTGCCTGCCCTCGCGCCATGACTGTCACGGGCGGCGGCTCAAATCTGCCCGAATATTCCATTCATTTAGCCGAGATGGTTGTCAAAAAAATGGGCGTGGGCGCTGACAGCGTCACGGCAGACCCGCGTGGCGATCAATGGTTCTTCACAGTCAGCTACAGCGACGGCCGCGTGGCAACAATTATATACGCGCCCAAGCTGCCTTATACGATTTATATGTCCTCGCCCGAAAAGCAAGAGTGGAAGCAAGTCAAATCGGCGTTTTTCGGCGGACTTATCAGCGATATGCTGAATTTCTTCCAAAGCGGCGCGATCAGCTTTGACGTAGCAGAGACGCTGGAGGTGGCACGTCTGCGCGAAATGATGCTGACGGCAGCAACCAAAAATTAACTTACAAAGGAGCAATTAAAATGTATAATTTTCCTATAGGTGTAATAGTAGACTCCTTCCGTACCGACATAAAAACTGCCATTAAAAGCGCCGCCGCTATCGGCGCTGACGGCATTCAGATGTACGCGACTCGCGGCGCGTACTCCCCCGAGGCACTTGACAGCGCGGCACGCCGTGAGTTGCTTGACTTTGTCAAGTCTAACGGTCTACGCTTTTCCGCGCTTTGCGGAGATCTGGGCATGGGATTTTTCCGTCCCGAAAAGAATCCTGAACTGATAGAGCGCTCCAAGAGAATACTTGATCTTGCGAAGGATCTTGAGACCGACATCGTCACAACTCATATCGGCGTCGTTCCCGCGGACGAAACCGCCGAACGCTATAAAATAATGCAAGAGGCTTGCTTTGAGCTTGCCCGCTACGCCGACAGCATCGGCTCCCACTTTGCCATTGAAACAGGTCCCGAGACCTCGGCGGTGCTGAAAAAATTTCTTGATGCCCTGCACTCCACCGGCGTTGCCGTAAATCTTGACCCCGCAAATCTCGTAATGGTAACGGGTGACGATCCCGTGGGCGCGGTGTACAATCTGCGCGATTATATCGTCCACACTCACGCCAAGGACGGCATAATGCTGACCCGCGGCGACCCCGAGGTCATATACAACGTAACTCCCCACGCCGCAGAACTTGACAAGATAGATTACTTCAAGGAAGTGCCGCTGGGCAAGGGCAACGTGGACTTTGCCGCGTATCTCAAAGCGCTGGAGGACATCGGCTACCGCGGATTTCTCACCATTGAGCGCGAGGTGGGCGACGACCCCGCGGCGGATATCCTGACAGCGAAAAATTATCTGACGGGCATAATTAACAAATAAAATTAAAGTAGGGCGGGGGCTTGCTCCAATAGCATTAAGTTAATACAACGTAAAGGCTCTCCCTCTGGGAGAGCTCCCGCCGCAATGTTTGCGAAGCAAACTTGCCATGCAGCGAAGCGAAATGTATAGGCGGGTGAGAGGGGTGTTTCATTCTTAAAAATCCCTCTCCGTCACGCTATTTGCTTCGCAAATGTACGCGTGCCACCTCCCCCAAAGGGGGAGGCTTACCTAAATGACATTGGAGCCCCCGCCTTACGGTTGTCAATTTCGGAAATCAAAAAATATAGGTAATTAAAAACATGAAAAACTCATCGAAATTCGTCCTTTACTCACTTTTCACGGCAGCTTACGCCTGCTTTTTCAGTCTCGGCCTGGCGTGTCTTTTGCAGCTTTTTGGTGTTGCACTGGGCGTCGCCATTGACGGCAGCGCCGTGATACGGCAGTATCCGCGCCTTATTCCGTTTTGTCTTATCGTTGGAGTCATATGTTTAGTCGCACTTATCGCGCTTGTGTTTTTGAACGCAAAATTCTCAAAAAAGCTGAATTATACCAAAGCCGTGTGGATAATTCAATTTATTTGCGCGTTTGTAATTTCGATACCGATGATAAAAGTATGGGAGATGCTGCTCGGAATTTTGCAGAAGGCGGTTTGATTAAAAAAGCAGAGATGTTAAACATCTCTGCTTCAGATCACTGACAAAGGGTTCAGGGCAACGGTTCTGAGCCCTTTGTCGTACTTTACAGAGGATTTGAAACATGGTATAATAAAGGAGTAACAAGAA